>NZ_JAWIIV010000018.1:0-122385 GCF_035916955.1 Noviherbaspirillum album
GGCTTTTCTTCATTGCTCCCTTTCATTTGGGAGCTATCTTCTCAAATTTGCCGTGGTCCGAAAATCCCAAGACAGGTCAAACCAGCGCCGCCTTGCGCTTGGCTGTCCACCGCTTGAATTCTTCGTCCATTGTCATGCTCATGTGATTGCCTTTCGTAATTATCACCTGAGCAGGTTTTCAGTGGGTCGTTACACATCACCATATCTTGTCGGCGCAGCTACTTACGCAGACAAGGACGACCATGGATATCCACGCCGTGCACCGCAAACACATTTTTGGCCAAATCAATGCCGCATGTACTAACTTTCATGATGGACGCTCCTTCTCGCTGCTAGTGGATCTTGACAATCTCACTATGGCACTTCAAGGCCGACACTGGAAGAATGCGTCAATTCCATTAATACATTATGACAGCCCAACGGGTGCGGCTTGCGTGGTGGTAAAAGTGGTTCCATCTGCGCCCACAATCTATCCGGTAGGCGCCAGCCATCGTCATCTTTGATCATGCCCATGGTTCACCTCCTGCATCATCATGGGCTTGGACCGTTGGCTAGGCCAATATTTCCCTCATCCTATGCCTACTGGGATACGCTCTTAGTATGGCCGTCGATTCAGATTTTTAGTAAATCGGTGTAAAGATCTACAGCTAAGCCGGTTAAAAATTAGCCAATTCCCTGATACCGGGCTAGAACAAAAGTCACCTATAGATTCTTATAAGGAATAACGCTTTTTTATTAGCTGCATACTTCGTTCACTTCGCTTATCCAAAAATCCCAACGCCTTTATTTCTTCAAATACAGGTAGTGACTCTTGCATCGTAAAGAATGTAGAGAAGGCACGCAAATGTTCTCTTTGAGCCAGGATCATTGCTATGGTCCATTGTTCAAATTTGCATCCAGGGAAAGTTTGTGAGAATGACTCTGATAGTGCCAGAAAGGGCTCATGGCATGTCTTACTCATTCCTGAATGAAGTAGTTCGCATAATTTGTTCAAAACAAGCACTGTAGCTTCCCGTTTTCCCAACTCAGACAGTACACGGCAAAAGGACAATAGCCGGGGAAGATTCGCATTCTCCCTAAGCAAAGTAGACAGTAAAGACGCTGCAATTTGCAAATAGGCGACTCGAGCCGGGGGTGGAAGAACGATATTTTTTGAAAAAGAATATGCATTCAGCGCAGCATAATAAAGTTCCCATTGTTTATCTTTATTACCCCCACTGCTCCATTCTTCAATTCTTCCAGATGCGTACGGCATTTCGTTCAAGTACTCTTGCCAATATTTTGGATCAGGGTCAACATTGTGGTTATCTAATTTAATCTCATTAACCAGCAAGCCCTGTCGTTCTAGTACCTCAGATCGTTCTGATCTACAAGCAAACAGATTCAAAGCATAAGCATCGAGATCATTTGATGACAGGAATGGAATTAGAACACCTAGTCCCGGTATGAGCTGGTATAGTCGAAAGCCACGTTCGCTCAGCCAATCGGTGACCGAACTATCGAACTCCACACCAGATTTGATACCAAACATCAGGAGTGGCGAGTTAACTGAAAAAAACCTAGGGCTGTTCACAAATAAATCAAGCGTGGTGGCGTCAGCTGAAACCCTCATAAATTCTACGCCCTCAAGCTCATAGAGATCCATCTCCGGGTCGAGAGAACTGTCTTTCATAGCAGTAGTGATATGAACACGATTTTCAAGCCGGTTTCGTAGCACAGATTCTCTCATCAAGCTCGCTTCTTTGACTGTCGCTGTCCTAGCCCATAGACACCCATCGGAGCTGCGTTGAGCCAAGGGTACGCTATAGATTCCTATGCCGGCATCAATATCCACACTCTTCATGCCGACTTCTGCAATTCTGACGACAAAATCGTATTCAGGATCGAACCAACCGTGCAATTCATTCAAAACATAAGTCGGCATATCCTCTACAAACCCGTCTACCGCAACCTCTACATTGTTAGACAGACAAACGTATTCACCAGCAATACCACTATTGAGTTTCTTATATTCGAGCTCCTCCGTTGCTGATGACAACAGCCCACCGGTTTTCCGTAATTTTTTCCCGAGCGCTTGTGCCACTAGCGCAAGCGTCTCGTCCCAAACGCCCAACTTTGTCTGACCGAAAAGAGTCATAGATGGGTGCCAAGGCATACCATCTGTACCTAACGACTCGAATGCTCGGCCATAGAAGTCCAGCCGATATACATCTACTCCAATAGCGCCAGCCATTTCTGCTACAGCAGTTCCCGCTGTAATAACCAAATCCATAGCCGCAGTTAGCGCAGCGGAATCATCAATGGCGTTTCGCAGGTCGATTTCCGGGAAAGTTGATATTTTTATCCCGAACATCTCTTCAGCCTGCTTAAGCTCCTCCGTACACTCATCATATTGAAGATTAACAAAGTGTACTCCAGGTGTCCTGAAAATTTCTCCCCATTGTGTCAACTGGCTATATTGTTTAAGCCTCTCTCCTTTCAGAAGACCGCTCCGCCAGCAAATCCCAATTTTCATCCCAGGCCCTATATCAGCAAGTCTGGAACGCCAATACAAAGTTCGTTTAGGATCGGGCACCAAATAACTCGGTGTTTCAGGAAAACTCTTAAGAGTTGGGCGAATAAAACGTGGCAGGCTACCAGCTGCTACCTGCAGATCAACATTGGGAACCTCAGCTAACCAATTGGTGTCTCCTCTGACTGATCCCTTAACCGTCGCCTTTGGAAAAGATCTTGCAAATAACGAGGCAAGCCGGGGCGCACATTCAATAATGCAGTGCTTTGATTGCTCAATCACGTCAGGAAAACACGATGCAAACAAGATTTCGTCACCCAATCCTTGTTCTGCATACACTAAAATTGTTGCGTCCCTAAGCGAGGCCCCATTCCATTCAGGAATGTCGGAAAACCTTTTAGTTGCCATTCCGACGTCAAATCGTTGTTCGTACGCACGCCAACCTTTATCCAATACGCCTTGTCTAAGAAACAAGAAAGCCTTATTCCACTCAGCGGTAATATTCTCTGGGCAAACCTTGAGCGCCAGATCATACATGCTAAGAGCATCTTCGAGACGGCCCATTTCTTCGAATACCGCCCCCAAGTTGTTAATCGCACTTGAGTATTCAGGATTAATTTCTAAAGCACGTCTAAAGCAGGCACATGCCTCTTCATAGCGTCCCCAAATTTTATATATGATACCGAGATCGCAATAAGCCATTTCGTTATCAGGTCGCAACTCTAAGCCACGTGAAAAAGAAGCGGCAGCCTCTGAAAAGCGGTCTTGTTCGTTTAGAACCAATCCAAGAAAATAATGGGCATTTGCCAAGTTTGGCTCGATTTCAATCGCACGTCTTAGGTGCTTTTCAGCACGTTCGATCTCCCCAAGCTTCCGTAACGCGCCACCAATGTTACTATGTACATCAGCATAATCTGGAAATAGAAGAAGCGCTTTTTCAAAATATTCCACGGATTCGCGAAACATACCTGTTTCACTAAGCGTTTGTCCAAGGTTGTTTAATGCCTCTGGATAATCAGGCTTGATTTTTAGTGCTCGCTCTAGATACTGACCTGCATCTTTCCACTTTTTGAGTTGGCTACACGCCGTACCTAACAAATACAAAATCTCTGAATCCCAAGGTGCTTTTTTCAACGCCTTACGATACATTTTTTCTGCGTAGGATAAATTGCCAGCTTGATGCGCTGTGAACGCTTTATGAAAAATAATATCTGCTTCAGTCACATTGTTATTGTTTGCATACGGCATAAGCATTCTTTCGCTTAGGATTAAGAACGTCAAAGTTCCTCGACATATTTCTGCGTCAATTTTAATTGGGCGAAATCACGGATCAACCTACTCTATCAAGCGCGCTGAGAAACATTTGCCAAATAATTCGCACTGTTCCTCATCCATCCAATTTTCATATCAAGGTGAATTGACGATTCAGAAGCAGCCGATATGTTAATTAACTGTTTAACTATATTTCTTTATACTGTCAGTCAAATAAAAATATTATTAACACAAATCACTATCCCAACCCTCTTCTTTACTCGATCTCTCAGACCTCTTTTATATTTTTCAATTTTGCACTTAAAAGTTTCGCCCGTTCATAGTGCTAATTACGAAACCTGATGCTTCAGCTTCCATTTTCCATCTTTATGTTCCCACAGATGGGGAGACCGAAATTTATCAATTACTGAAAAAAATTCCTCTGCAGTAATATCAACATATTCTAGAAATTCCTTAAAATACTTTTGTGGAAATTCTTGATCATACTTATGCACCAGATGTACGCCCTCCGCTCTTGAAATTTTCCCATTTCTTATTTCCTGAGCGGCATCATAAGTCGCACGGCCGATTCCAAACTTAATAAGCGTAGTGAAGTAATGGAACATATCGATCTTGTCGTCGATGCTACTGTACTTAGAATAAGTTCCTTCTGTACGCTCGCTATTTGCCTGAAATCCGGTATTTTCAACCGCATAGTAGTAGCACTCTTGCGGGTCCCATTTGAGGTAATAGCCAAGATAATGTACTTCAACACCTTGGCTTTCGAGATGCTCTGCAGAAGGTGGAATATAGGGTGCAAAATCATTCAGTGTAAACTGCCCTTCTGAAAGAATATTTTTAATCGACTTACCACCCAACACCATCTGTTCGCTTTTTCCTACTGAGAAGAACTTACGATCCATCTTAGGTGTAAAGTTCTCGTCTGTATTGTTGCCATATTCGGCCTGATTCTCACCGTACATCACCAATTTGATACCAAATCTCGCTCCCATCTGTGGGCCAACTATTCGCTGTCCAACAATAAATGGCTGGAATGGATGTAATAAATTTAAAAACGCTTGTCTTGTCAAATAGCGATGTAATTTCCCGTTGGGTGTGAAAAGGATGTTATCCAATCCTCCTACATGCATCCAATTTTCAAAGTTTTTCCAGCCTATTTCAGTATATTTGTGCGGTGCCCAAGTTACAGTCAGAGGGTTCATGCCATATTTATACTTCAGAACATGGGCTGTAAACGCACTATCCTTTCCACCACTACCAGGTACAACGATATCGTAACCGCCGTCGTTACGACGATGCTTGTTGAGCAATGCGATAAGAGCTTCTTCGCGTTTTTCCCAATCAATTTGTTGCGCCTTCACTTCATGATAACGGCAAGCGTCACAAATACCGTGTTCATCAAATCCGATCGTCGACTTTTTATCGCTGCTGGAATGTTTAAATTCGACAGTCGAACTGGGTCGTTGATTTGAAATTACACAGCGCTTACAAAATAGTACATTTTCAGGAAGGCCAAAATATGCATTGCTCATAGTTTTACCTCCTTACGTCCCACAAAGAAAAACTCAGTACCTTGTAGCACTTCAGTTTCAACTAAAATACGGTCCATTTCTTTCAAAAATTCAGCTACTTGCAGATTCTTTTCCTCATCAAAGCGTAGCCCACCTATGAATTCGTGAAAGAATGAATACCGCCACTCAAATCGGATCTGCTCAAAAGTCGAACGCAACTCGGGATACATTTCGGCATACCCGGCATCATTATCATTGATTGACTGAGTTTTTTCCCCACTGTCATTTTCGTAACGCAAAGCGCTAAAAACGTTCTCCACCTTGTCCAGTAGTTCCGAACGGCGGGCGAGAAGCGCTTGTTCTGTATAGAAGTTATTATTAAGGGAAAGTATCGTACTCAGCAAATGTGCAAATGCTGCGTTCCCGCGTGTAATACGGTCTCTCGCAGGTTCATGTGCAACTATTAAGCCTCCAGTTTTCAGTAAGTCTCTGGATCGTTGAAGAACTTTAGACTGGTCCTGAAAATGATGAAGTGCGCCTAAGAATACGACTACATCATACGAGCCGATATCCAATCGATCACAAGTATAATAATCGCCAGCGATATATCTGAGGATGCCACGTTCTGAAATCCAAGGATCTTCGTCAGCGAACTTGGAAGCGATTTGGATACAACGTTCAGACAAATCTAGACCCGTCACTTGGAAGCCGGCCCGCGCTAGCTCAAGGCTGAGATAGCCAGGCCCACATCCGACCTCTAAGACCCGGATTTCCTGGGGCTTTCTACTCATGCCAGCACTGATAGCATCTCGAATTAGCGTAAATTGTTCATAAAAATCAAGTTGAACATAGCCGGGGCGACGCCAGGAATTGTTATAAAAGTAGTCGCATGGTTTTGTTCGTCTAAGATCTGGAATGTGCCCATGCGCTATCCGTTCATCAATCTGTTGGTCAAAAGCTAACCCCTCCTGAAGAAGGCGTTCATTGTTTTCGTCGTCGCGGTTCATGTAATTGCCTCTAGCAGCAGGAAACGAAATTTTTTAAAATTTGCAGTCCAGAACGACCGCTCTTTTCAGGATGAAATTGAGTGCCCCATACATTTCCCCTACGTACCGCGGCGACAACTCTTTGTCCCATGTATGTAGTCAGACCAATGATGTTTTCAGTGGGAACCTCTGCAGCCGCATAACTGTGCACGAAGTAAAAGCGCAACTCGTCCTCGTTCAACCCAGAAAAGAGTATCTCCCCGACTGGTTGAGTTTGTACCACCTTAGACCAGGCAATATGCGGTAGACGGCCGCGATCGTATGGTATTGAAATACGATCTACTGAACCGACGATGATCCCGAGGCCTTCAGTATTAACAAATTCTGATCCTTTTTCAAACAATAACTGCATACCAAGACATATTCCGAGCACTGGCTTTCCGTTTTCAATAAATCGATGAATAAGATCGACTAAGCCTGCAGCCTTTAGCCGCTCCATTGCATGAGGAAATGCTCCGACTCCTGGAATAATCAAACCGTCTGCGTGCAAGGCACTTTCTTCATTTGATATTAGCGGATTCGCCCCGACGGCACTCAGCGCATTAGTCACGCTACGCACATTACCGAGCCCGTAATCCAGTATTACGATATTCTTCATATTTCGCACTTTGATCTAGCCTGATCTATCGTTTTACGTAACTCCCCAACGCTTGTAGTCTTGTAATGAAGAACGGATGCAAAACATAATCCACTCGGCTCAGTACGCTTCAATAAATCATTACAATGCTTAGGATGACCATATCCCCCGCTTGCAACCACTGGGATTTTAACTAGATCGTTGACCGCTTCAATAAGCGGCATGTCAAAGCCAGACCTAGTCCCTTCTTTGTCCACAGATGTAAGCAGTATTTCCCCCGCTCCGAGATTTTGCAGGCAAACAGCCCAGTCAAGCACTGAGAGTCCTGTCTTCTCACGCCCTGTTTCTACGTAAGCTTCCCAACCAGTTGCTATACGTTTTGCCTGTATCGAGGCAACGATACATTGACTCCCGTAGCGCTTGGCAGCCTCCTCGATAAATTTCGGATTGCGCACAGCTTCTGTATTTATTGCTACTTTGTCGGCGCCCGAATCCAATGCTTCATCTATATCGCCGATGGTGCGTATGCCGCCTCCAATGGTAATTGGTACGAATACCTCTTTGGAGGCTTCACGAATTATGGAAAACAAATTGTTTCTATTGTATAGACTTGCTACAGCGTCTATGAAAATGATCTCGTCAATTGCGGCATCATAATAGGCTTTAGCCAAATGATTTGGATCGCCAACCTTACGTAAACCTTCGAGGTGGATACCTTTGATAACAAATTCGTTCTTAACATCAAGTCTTGCAATGATTCTCATGACATTACTCGATCCACGAAATGTTTTTGAGTATCACACTTCCAGAAATCCTTGCTACTGACAATCTTATGAAAACTTGCAGCGCTGGATCCAGTTCCAAACAATTCACGTGCTCGCCTTGGCGTCAGGCGGATTTTCTCAAATGCTGTCCTTATTGCCGCAGCTTCAATTGGTAAATCAATGATCGAGTCACATTTCACTCGGTTAAATTGACGTGAACCAAGATTGATTGTCGGCACTCCGAAATGCGGGGCCTCACGCACGCCTGCACTAGAATTACCCATGATGAAATCAGCATGTTTCAGTAAAGTTAAGAAATACTCGAAACGCATTGACGGAAATATTTTTATACGCTCCATATTTTTGAAGCGAGTGTATTCCCGCAGAACCACATCGGTACCCGGGTCATTATTAGGATAAATAACGACGTAGTTTCTCTGTGATTCAATTACTTGGTCGACCACAGTCGCGATGTGTGAGTGCAGATCATCAAGCTCCGAAGTAACTGGATGAAATATTAAAATGCTGTAGTTCTGGAAGCCGAGTTCATAGTGCTTTTTGACTTCACCAATCGAAGGCAGTGTTTTTGAGCTCATTATGTCAATATCTGGTGAACCAATCACATGGATTGATCCCTCGCTTTCCCCTAACTGGGCTAGTCGAGTTTTAGCGATATCGTTTGCTACGAAATGGATATTTGATAATTTCGTAACCGCATGCCGTATAAGCTCGTCTACTGTGCCTGAGACCTCACCTCCTTCGATGTGTCCGACCAATATATTATTCAGTGCTCCGACAGATGCGCCTGCCAAGGTCTCAACGCGATCTCCATGTACTACTAAGAGATCTGGGGAAATTTCCTTCATATAATCAGATAAGCCGATAACCGTTTTAGCAAGGACGTGGTCCATGCTATCGCTAGCGTTCTGATTGACATATTTGTAGATATTACGGAAGCCGGACTTTTCCACTTCCTCGCAGGTATAACCATATTTCGACAACATATGCATTCCGGTTACGAATATATGTATGTCGAAATTGTTGTCGCTCTGAAGTAGACTCATCAGCGATTTCAATTTCCCGAAATCTGCGCGTGTTCCAGTTACAAAGACGATCCTGCGCTTTATTGTCATTATTACCTCGGATCTACGTCGTTCTTTTTTAATTGCGTTCCCTGCTGAATCGGCGCCACGGCAATTTTTCCCAATAGCGATTCATATTCCTCAGCCGGAAAAGCACCGCCCCCTGGTCTCTTGACCCAAATATTCTTTTCACTAAGTACATCGCCGGGTTGAATATCGTCGGTTGCAACGACGGATGCGAACGCAAACGCTATCGTTGGCGCTTCAGCATTGACAGGCTTCTTTTCACCGCCACGTGCAGCAAAAATGATCTTGGAGCCTTCGATCAGCTCGGACAGTGCCTTCCCATCCATTGAGCACACAATGTCTGGCCCTGGACGACCCATACTATCTGTGAAGTGTCTCTCTAATATGGATGCACCCAAGGCGGCGGCACCAAGACAGCAATAATTTGAAGTTGTATGGTCGGACAATCCAATGACGGCATCAGGAAAAGCCTCTTTGAGCTGGGACATCGCACCTAGGCGAACCAGTTCCGGCGGAGTTGGATAAACGTTTGTACAGTGAAGTAGTGCGTAGGGAACTCTCGCGCGGCGCAATATTTCAACCGCTGGCCGAATCGTGTCGATCGAGTTCATGCCTGTGCTGAGAATAATTGGCTTGCTATATTTTGCAATATATTTGATGAGTGGATAGTTGTTGCATTCACCCGAACCGATCTTGAACGCCGGCACATCGAACTTGACGAGGCGATCTACCGCCGCGCGCGAAAACGGTGTGCTAATAAATATCGCGCCGCGTTGCTGGACATGGTTCATCAATAGTCGCTCATGATCCTCAGACAAGGCACATCGACGCATGATTTCATAAATTGATACTGTTGCGTTTCCGGGAACGACCGTGGCCGCTTCGCTAGACATCTCATCGTCGACAATATGAGTTTGATGTTTAATAATCTCAGCGCCCGCATTGATCGCTGCGTCCGCCATCGCAATAGCATTATCAATCGATCCTTCATGATTAATTCCAATTTCGGCTATTACAACAGGCGGAAATTCGTCACCAATCCAGCGGCCAGCAATACCGAACTTAGCCATTTTTATCCTTCATAATGTATTCGAGGTATCTAAAATCATTTTCTGAGTCGACGTCAATACTATCCAACTGAGTCATTGCGAAAGCGACACTTCCATTCGATGGGAACCCCGCTCTACTGACAAATTCTGAAGCTCGAAAAATATAGATTGCGCCGTTCGGAATAAACGCCTTGGGTAGATCCTGACGACGCATGTTTGACATCTTCTCTTCGAATAGGGAACGTAGTTTCCCGTTTGAGTCTATCGAAAAACATTTGAATGGTGACTTGGTCATTTCGACTACGCTTATGACCGAATGCGCGTCTTGAGCGGTCATCTGCATGAATGCTGTGTCGATATGTGTTCCAGTTCGGAGCGGCGATGTAGGTTGCAGATAAACGATATATGGGTCTTGGTTCGCCAGATTATTTGGCAAAGACTCAAGTAGGTGTGAAACGACACAAGTAGCCGAAGCGGTATCACTTGCAAATTCTTCGGGCCTAGCAAGGCGCAATACTCCTCTTTTTTCACCGTAAGCCAATATTTCTGGGTCATCTGATGAAAGATACGTGAGGTCAATACTTTTAGCAGCTAGGGCTGCGTGGATTGTAAAGTCGACTAAAGGCACGCCATTTACCAAGTACATATTCTTCCGCCTTACGCCTTTCGAGCCTCCCCTCGCAGGTATCAGACCAATTACAGGACGATTATTCACTGACATGACTTACAATTTCTCCTGTGTGCTATCCGTCGTTGTCGATGGACTTGAGTTTCAATTGAATTGAAACGCGTAACGGAGCAGTTATCGCGCACGTTTAAGAAAATTACGCACGACAGAATAGCTGAAGGCTGCTTGCCGCATCCCGAACAGTTTTGGTACATCTCGCTAGACAATGGTCACTTGTTGCAGCTTGTAGCGCTCCAGTATCGTTTTGACAAATTTCTTCCCGAAGGAGCCGGTGCCCCCGGTGATCAGTATCGATTTTTCATCAAACATGGCAAGTATCCACGGATGTTATTGAGTCTATCGGAAGGATACAGCCGAGCTTGAGGGTTCAATTCCCCATTGAAACTCGGAAAAGGCCAACTGTTCTCGGGTTTGTTCGTGATCAAAAATAAAATGTTGTCGAACCCTAAATTTCTTCGCGCGCCGACCGTTAATGAACAGGTCAGACAACCGGGATTCCGCCCAATCCCGGCTGCATCGTGAAACAATACGGCAGACCGGGCGAGATTTCTAGCGGAGGACATCATGGATATCAGTGCAATCAGTAACAACCCTTCGGGGTCGGCGCGCAGCGAAAACCTCGTCGTCGCGGATCTGGCTCCGCCGGCGCGCGGCGCCGCGCCGGTTCAGACCGCCATCGCGGTCGAGCAGCCCAACGCAATCCCGGATATTAACCAGGTATCCCAGGCACTCAAGAGCATCAACAAGGCGCTCGAGGGCATGTCCCAGAGCCTGGAGTTCGCGCTCGACGAAGACAGCCAGCGCACTGTCGTCAAGATCCTGGACCGGAACACCAAGGAAGTCATCCGCCAGATGCCGACCGAGGAAGCCCTGCAGATTTCACGCACCCTGAACCAGTCCCAGGGATTGCTAATCCGGCAAAAGGTTTGAACCATTGCAGAGTAAGCATATAAATTGCCCTCTAAAGTTCAATTTGGCCGCGCCGATATATGGCTATGCTTGTCAGCTGAAATAACTGGTTAATGGTTCTGTTAGCAGGCCGGTCCGTCCGGCAGCGCTGAAGGCAGCACATCCGCCTCAACGCCACAGTCAACTAGCGTGTCAAAGCAGCAAGTCCTCCGCAAGGCAGATGCAAGCACGTGTTGACCCCTGCACCGAGATTGTCGATCAGTCCATGACATGACCAAGCTGTAATCCGTAGAGCCAGTAGAGGGGAAAGACATGTTCGGATCAACACGAAGCGGTGCAAACGCCTATGCGACGGTTGGCGTCGAAACCGGCGTTGCCGCGGCCAGCCCGCACAAACTCATCGTCATGCTGTTCGAGGGTGCGATGGTGGCGGTCGCTTCGGCCCAGCATCACATGCAGTCGGGCGATATAGCGGCCAAGGGCAAGGCGATTTCGCATGCGATTTCCATCATCGACAACGGGTTGCGCGCCAGCCTGGATAAAAAGGTCGGCGGCGAGATCGCCCTCAACCTCGATTCACTGTATGAATACATGAGCAGCCGCCTGCTGGTTGCCAACCTCAAGAACCAGCCGCAGACGCTGGATGAAGTATATCAGTTGCTCAAGGGCCTCAAGGGAGCCTGGGACGCCATCGCACCGGCGCCCGGCGGCGCACCTTCGGCCCAGCCGGCAGCGGAGCAGGCGCAAGCCCAGGACCCGCTGGCACCGCAACCGTCGAGACTAATGAAGGCGTGATCAATCATGGATAGCCAGGAAGTCATCGCGTTGTACGAAACCGTTGCCGATATCACGGACCAGATGCTGGCCGCTGCCCGCGTCGGCGATTGGGAAAAGCTGGCGGCGCTCGAAAGCCGCTGCTCCAGCCAGGTGGAAATGCTCAAGAAATCGGAAGAGCCGCGCCAGCCGCTCTCCCCGCTGGCCAGGGAAACCAAGTCCCGCATCATCAAGAAAATTCTCGACGACGATCGCCAGATCCGCGACATCACCGAACCGTGGATGGCGCGCCTGTCCGCCATCATGAAAAACGCCGGCTCGGCTGAGCGCCTGCTTCCCAAGGTTTACGGCACCAAGCAAAACGGCTGATGACCATGCTGCCGCGGGCCGACCTCAATTTGCCCAGGCCGCGCACCACGGTCGATTCGAATACACCCGCCGCGCCCGCCACGCCTGTCACGCCGGGTACACCTGTCGGGGATGCCCGGCAGGACGTTTTTCGCCGGCTGACCCAGATTGCCATCGGCAAGGAATTGCAGGTGATGGTCGATTCCATGCTCGACGACGGCAACTTCCTCGTCAAGGTCGCCGATACCACGGCGCGCATGGCGCTACCGCAGGGCACCAGGGCGGGCGACGTGCTGTCCATGGTATTCATTGCGAAAGAGCCACGCCCGACATTTCTCCTGAACCAGCAGGGCGGCAGCGCGCCGGCGACGCTCAGCGACGCCGCGCGCCTGATCGGCCAGGTGCTGCACTCAGCATCGCAACAGGGCAAGCCGGCGGTGCTCGAAGCGCAGCAGCCTCTTCTCCCTACGCCGCCCACCAGTACGCAGCAGGTTGCCGATGCCCTGCAGGATGGCTTGAACCATAGCGGCCTGTTCTATGAATCGCATCTGCAGGAATGGGTGCAGGGCTCGCGCAGCCTGCAGGATCTCTCGCGCGAACCGCAGGCACAGCAAGCGGCCGGCGGCAAGACGCCGCAGGGCGGATCCGAGCTTGCCCGTCTCGCGGATCAGGCGCGCGACGCCGGCGGCGAAAAACTGGCCGGCATGCTGCGGGATGCGCTGCCCACTTCCGCCAATCCACGGGGAACCGATGCAGACGTGCTCGCGCGCTCGGACTCGATGGCACCGGCCATCGATCCGGAGGCGGCACGCATGATCAGCCTTCAGCTCAATGCGCTGGAAACGCAGCAGGTCCGCTGGCAGGGAGAATTGTGGCCCGGCCAGCCGATGGAATGGGAAGTCAGCGAAGATGCGCCCGAGCGCTCTCCCTCCGATGTGCAGGAGCCGGTCTGGAACAGCAAGGTGCGCTTCGAGCTGCCGCATCTGGGCGCGGTGTCGGCGAGCATCCGCCTGGTGGGTAACAGCGTACAGGTACAGGTCGAAGCGGCCGACGATGCCGCGGCCGAATCGCTGCGCCGCCATGGAGATGGCCTTGCGGCGCGCATCGAAGCTTCCGGCGCCTCGCTCGACTCGCTCCTGGTGAAGCGCAATGAGCAAGCCTAGCCTGCCGCCGAACGCGGTTGCGCTCGCCTACCAGGCGGGCGATGCGGCGCCGAAAGTGGTGGCCAAGGGACGGGGCTTGATCGCCGAGGAAATCATCCGGCGCGCGAAGGAACACGGCGTGTTCGTGCACGAGTCGAAAGAGCTGGTTGCGCTGCTGATGCAGGTCGACCTCGACCGCAACATTCCGCCCGCACTGTACAGAGTTGTGGCGGAATTGCTTGCCTGGCTTTACCATATCGACGCAATTACCCATACCGGAGACAAAGGGTCCAAGCCTCGGCCTCTTCCCCGCCCCTAGTTTCAGTTTCACTTATTAGCAGATTCTCATGGCACTCAATACGAAGTTCGGCACGGAAGATGTCAGTCCGTACCAGATCCATTCACGGCGCGAAATCCTGAGCCTGCTGCGCGCCATGCAGGAGCGCGGTCAGCTGGTCAGCATGCAGGTCAACGGCGGCGCGGAAGCCGTCGTCACCTCGGTACTCGAAGTCAATGAAGACGAAGGCATCGTGGTGATCGACCGCGCGCCCAGCAATCTTGTCAACCAGCGCATCATCGAAAGCGACAACGTTTCCTTTGAAACCCTGCTCGACAGCATCCGCATCATTTTCTTTTCCAGCGAAGTCAGCGAGTGCCTTTTCGAGGAAATGCCGGCCTTGTCCATTCCCGTCCCGGCGATACTCATCCGCCTACAGCGGCGCGAGCATTACCGGGTGCCGACGCCGGTGGCGAATCCCTTGCGCTGCACCGTGCGCATCCCCGAAGACCAGGCTTCAGGACAGGCGGCCACGACTGCGGTGGTCACGGTCAAGGATATCAGCGGCGGCGGCATCGGCTTGATCGATGAAAAGAAGCTTCTGGATAACACCATCGGCAAGATCTACAAGGCTTGCCGGATTGACCTTCCGGGGAATACCACACTGACGGTGGACCTGCAGATCAGGAATTCGCATGAAATCTCGCTGACCACCGGGAAATCGATACGCAAGCTGGGATGCATGTTTGTCAATCCGGCCTCCGCGACCGAGGCTGCGGTGCAGCGCTACATCACGAAGCTGGAACGCGAGCGGAATGCACGGGCTACGGGGATGGGCTAAAGCTAAAGCTGGGGCTGAAAGCGATCCCGCTCCCCGCACGACACTGGCAGCTAGCGGGAGAAAGAACGGGATCGATGCCGGCCGTCCTGAAGAGAGAAATCCTGCCAGACCAGAAGATAGGGTGTGGCATTGAATGAGAACGGCCAGGGTCTATGCAGCGCAGATGTGCGTCTCCATCCCTGTCATACCTGCATGTTCATGATGTCGTGATAGGCCGACACCAGCTTGTTCCGCACCTGCACGGTTGCCTGAAAGGCGATGCTGGCCTTCTGGGAATTGATCATCACATCCGACAGGTTGACGCTATCGTCGCCAAGGACGAAACGCTTGCCGAGATCCTCCGCCCTGCGTTGCGCGCCATTGACCTGGTCGAGGGAAGCCTTGAGCGCGCTCGCGAAATCCACTCTGGTCGCAGGCTCGCCGTCGGGCACGGCGCTTCCGACTCCCTTGACGCCCTGCTCCGGGCGCGTGGCGGCCGCCTTGAGCTGCGAAATCATCGCTTCAATCCGGCTTGTATCGATCATTCCAGTTTTCATGCTTTCCTCGCGCAGCAACGCCCAATCAGTGCTGGTAGCAATGCCGCAATGTCCTGTTGACATTCGCAATGCCAATTTTCACAGCGCTAAGGTATCACGCGAAAACACCGTCTTTTCAGGTAATTAGCAGTGAAAAGCACACTCTATTCCTGCGATCGAATTTCGCCAACCCGACGAGAATTCCACACTAAGGCGAAAACCCCAAATAGCAAAACACAACATGAATAACATTTACCTGAACGGCAAGGGCCAGAAAGGCCGATCATGGCAGTAGCGGGAGAAACCTCCGCCGTTGTTCCAGCCGCGCCTGGCGGCATCGTCAGCTTCGCGCAGTCGCCGGCGGGCCGAAATGTGCTGCTGATGGTCGGCGTGGCGGCCGTGCTCGCCGTGATGACAGGTGTCTGGCTGTGGAGCCAGCAGCCGCAGTACCGGGTTCTCTTCTCGAACTTCTCGGACCGCGACGGCGGCGCCATCGTCGCGTCGCTGCAGCAGCTGAATGTGCCCTACAAGTATTCCGATGGCGGAACCGCGATCATGGTGCCGGAGAGCCAGGTGCATGACATTCGCCTGAAGCTGGCTGCGCAGGGCTTGCCGAAAGGCGGCAACGTCGGCTTCGAACTGATGGAGAACCAAAAGCTGGGCGTGTCGCAGTTTCTCGAGCAGGTCAATTTCCAGCGCGCGCTCGAAGGTGAACTGGCGCGCTCGATCCAGGCGCTGGCAGCGGTCCAAGGCGCACGCGTGCACCTGGCCCTGCCGAAGGCATCGGTGTTCGTACGCGACCAGCAGAAGCCGACCGCCTCGGTGCTGCTCAACCTCCACCCCGGCCGCGCGCTCGACCAATCCCAGGTCAGCGCCATCGTTCATCTAGTCGCCAGCAGCGTTCCCGAACTGCCGACCAAGAATGTCACCGTGGTGGACCAGAACGGCAACCTGCTTTCCGATTCCGGCAAGAAGCCCGGCGTCAACGGACTCGACGCCACCCAGCTCAAGTATGTGCATGAAGTTCAGCAAAGCATCGTCAAGCGTATCGAGTCGATCCTGACGCCCATTCTCGGCGCTTCCAATGTCAGGGCCGAGGCGACCGCCGATGTCGACTTTTCCACCAGCGAGCAGGCCGCCGAAATCTATAAGCCGAACGGCACGCCGACCGCGGCCGCCATCCGCAGCCAGCAGAGCAGCGAATCGCAGACCGGGGCGCCGCTGAATGCGTCCGGCGTACCGGGCGCCCTGTCCAACCAGCCGCCCGCGCCCGCGACCGCGCCGCTCAACGCGCCTGCCGCCACCGCGCCCGGCGCCGCGCCGAATGCCGCCGGGCAGCCCGCAGCTCCGGTGAATGCGCAAAAGGACATGACCGTCAATTATGAAGTCGACAAGACGGTGCGTTATGTGCAGCAACCCATGGGCGGCCTCAAGCGCCTGACCGTGGCCGTCGTGGTCAACTACCGCAAGGAGGTCGACAAGGACGGCAAGGTCACGATGAAGCCGCTGACCGAAGCCGAAAAGACGCAG
The DNA here is from genome assembly GCF_035916955.1 of Noviherbaspirillum album. Lineage (NCBI taxonomy): Bacteria > Pseudomonadati > Pseudomonadota > Betaproteobacteria > Burkholderiales > Oxalobacteraceae > Noviherbaspirillum > Noviherbaspirillum album. Next base: position 16,865 of record NZ_JAWIIV010000018.1, read on the forward strand.
ATCACCGACCTGGTCAAGGAAGCGATGGGCTACAGCAAGGACCGCGGCGATTCGCTCAATGTGGTAAACAGCCCGTTCGCCAGCGAAGAGAAGGAAGCCGAGCCCGAAGTGCCGCTCTGGAAGCGTCCCGAAGCCATCCCGCTGGGCATGATGCTCGGCAAATACCTGCTCGGCGCACTGATCATCGCTTACCTGTTCTTCGCCTTCCTTCGTCCGATGCTGAAGAAGGCTACTTCCCACTTCGCGCCGCCGAAGGAGGAAAAGAAAGACGAGGATGACGAGGACGCGATCGTGCAGATCGGACAGCACCAGGGAGAACAGGACGAGACGCAGCTTCTGGAGCAGGAAACCAAGCAGCGCACCTATCATGACAACCTGGAAGCAGCAAAACAATTGGCCAAGTCCGATCCGAAGATCGTGGCGAATGTCGTTAAAGCATGGGTAGGCGGAAATGAGTGAAGACGGTGTAATGAAGGGTGCGATCCTCATGCTCGCGCTGGGCGAGGAAGAGGCGGCGGAAGTGATGAAATATCTCGGCCCGCGCGAGGTGCAGAAGCTGGGCGCGGCCATGTCGACCATGAAGTCGATCGGCAGCGAGCAGCTGGAAGCGGTGCTGCAGGACTTCAGGGCGGAGACCGAGCAGAACACGTCGTTCGGAGTCGATTCCGACGAATATATCCGCACCGTGCTGACCAAGGCGCTGGGCGAGGACAAGGCTTCGTCCCTGCTCAACCGCATTCTCGGCACCCGCGACGCAAGCGGCATCGAAAGCCTGAAGTGGATGGATTCGCAATCGGTGGCCGACCTGATCCGCAACGAGCATCCGCAGATCATCGCCACCATTCTCGTGCATCTCGAGCGTTACCACGCCTGCGAAGTGCTGACCTTCTTCACCGAGCGCCTGCGCAATGACGTGGTGCTGCGCATAGCCACGCTCGACGGCGTGCAGCCCGCGGCGCTGCGCGAACTGAACGAAGTCCTGACCAAGCTGATGGCCGGCAATGAAAACCTGAAGAAGAAGCCGATCGGCGGCGTCAGGGCGGCGGCGGAGATTCTCAACTTCCTGTCCGGCGAGATCGAGCAGTCGGTTATGGATAACCTGAAGAACTACGACAACGACATGGCGCAAAAGATCATGGACGAGATGTTCGTGTTCGACAACATCATCGATATCGACGACCGCGGCATCCAGGTGCTGCTGCGCGAAGTCCAGTCCGAATCGCTGATCGTCGCGCTCAAGGGCGCCACGCAGGACCTGCGTGAAAAAGTCTTCAAGAACATGTCGCAGCGTGCCGCCGAAATGATGCGCGAAGACCTGGAGTCGAAAGGCCCGGTTCGCCTGTCCGAAGTGGAGGCGCAGCAGAAGGAAATCCTGCAGATCGTACGCCGCCTCGCCGACGAAGGCCAGATCGTTCTTGGCGCCAAGGGCGATGACGCCTTCATCTGATGCGGAAAAGATAGGCCATGGCATAAACATGCAGCCATGGCCTGATTGCCATGCGTCCCACCGCAGTGCCGCCGTGAATCACCAGGAAAGCCCATGAGTTCCACCATCATTCCAAAAGAACAGTTATCGGCCTACCAGCGCTGGGAACTGGCTTCCCTTGGCGACAACCGCCCCAGCGCGAGGCAGGAAGCCGCGCTGGCCGAACAGCAGGCGGCCGAACAACTCGCCCTGCTGCGTGAGGAGGCAAGGCGCCAGGGTTACGAGGAAGGCCATGCGCAGGGACACCAGGCCGGCCATGCCGAAGGCTACGCCCAGGGGCACGCCGAGGCGCTTGAAACGGCGCGCGAAGCCCTGGTAGCCGAACTGGCGCCGGTGCGCAAGATCGCCGAAACCTTCGGCAGCGCCATCGAGCGTGCGACCGACACCGTCGCGTCCGACATGCTCGAACTTGCGCTGGACCTGGCCAAGGCCATGCTCAAGACATCGCTGAAAGTCCGCCCCGAGCTGGTCTTGCCGGTGGTGAACGAAGCAATCCGCTACCTGCCGGTGGTGCAGCAACCCGCCCTGCTCGCCCTGCACCCGGACGACGCCCTTGTCGTGACCACGCATATAGGCGAGGAACTGAGCCGCAATGGCTGGCGCGTGACGGAAGATCCGCACCTGGAACGCGGCGGCTGCCGCATCGAAACCGCCAGCAACCAGATCGACGCTTCCGCCGAAGTGCGCTGGCAGCGCATCGCGGAAGCGCTCGGCAAGCACAATGGCTGGCTGGAATGATCGGCGCGCCCATCCACCCCACCCAACCCGCTGAACCCACCGAACGCTGGCAAGCCTATCTGCGCGACTGCAGCGCGCTGGCGGGCATCGCGGAACCGATGCAGGTTTCCGGCCGCGTGACCCGCGTCGCCGGCCTGGTGATGGAAGCGGTCGGCCTGAAGCTGGCCGTCGGCAGCGCCTGCACCGTGCCGCTTGGCAGCGGCGCGAAGATCGAGGCTGAAGTGGTCGGCTTTGAAAACGACAAGCTGTTCCTGATGCCGCAGAGCGATGTGGAAGGCGTGGTGCCCGGCTCGCGCGTGTACCCGCTGGAAGTCGTGCAGACCCTGCCCCGCCCCGGCACCGTGGCCCATCCCCGGCGGCGCCCCAGCGACCGCGGCAGGCACCTGCCGGTCGGCGAGGAATTGCTGGGCCGCGTGCTGGACGCGGCGGGCCGGCCGCTCGACTCGCTCGGGCCGCTGCAGGCGGCACACTCCGCGCCGCTCAACGTCCGTCCCGGCAACCCGCTCTTCCGCGCCCCGATCTCCGAGGTGCTCGACACCGGCGTGCGGGCGATCAACAGCATGCTGACCGTCGGACGCGGGCAGCGCATGGGCCTGTTCGCGGGTTCCGGCGTCGGCAAGAGCGTGCTGCTCGGCATGATGGCGCGCTATACCAGCGCCGACGTGATCGTCGTCGGCCTGATCGGCGAACGGGGACGCGAGGTCAAGGAATTCATCGAACAGATCCTCGGCACGGTCGGCCTGGCGCGCTCGGTGGTGATCGCCGCCCCGGCCGACGTGTCGCCGCTGATGCGGCTGCAGGGCGCGGCCTACACCCACACGGTTGCGGAATACTTCCGGGACCAGGGCAAGAGCGTGCTGCTGATCATGGATTCCCTGACCCGCTATGCGATGGCACAGCGTGAAATCGCCTTGGCCATCGGTGAACCGCCGGCAACCAAGGGCTATCCGCCGTCGGTGTTCGCCAAGCTGCCGGCGCTGGTGGAACGCGCCGGTAACGGCAAGGAAGGCGGCGGCTCCATCACCGCCTTCTACACCGTGCTGACCGAAGGCGACGACCAGCAGGACCCGATCGCCGATTCGGCGCGCGCCATTCTCGACGGCCACATCGTACTCAACCGGAGCCTGGCCGAGGCCGGCCACTATCCGGCGATCGATGTCGAACAGTCGATCAGCCGGGCGATGCACAACATCACCTCGGACCAGCACCAGAAACTCATGCGCCGGGTCAAGCAGCTGTATTCCCGCTATCTGCGCAATCGCGACCTCATCAGCGTCGGGGCCTACAGCGCCGGCTCGGACCCGGTGCTGGACCAGGCGATTGCCCTCAATCCGAAAATCGAAGCCTTCCTGCAGCAGGACATCGGTGAAAAATCCGCCATTGCGGAGAGCTTGGGGCAACTTGCCGCGCTTTTCAACGGATGAGATCTTGTGTTGCGGAACTATAATGAATCATGGCAAAACAATCCGCACTCGACACTCTTATCGAACTGGCAACCACCCAGACCGATGAAGCCGCCAAGCGGCTGGGCGTCGCCGTGCGCGCCTGCCAGGATACCGAGCAGAAGCTCGACATGCTGATGCAGTACCGCGAGGACTACGAGGCCCGCTTCAGGACGGGGCTTTCGAGCGGAATGACCGCCATGGGATACCGCAATTTTCAGCTCTTCCTTGAGAAGCTCGACACGGCGATCGCCGGCCAGCAGCAGATCGTGGACAACGCCAAGCGCCGCATCGCGGAGGAGCGCGGCGCCTGGCAGACTGCCGAACGCAAGCGCATGTCGTACGGCACGCTGGCCGCGCGCAAGGAAACGATAGAGCAGCGCAAGGAAAGCAAGCGCGACCAGAAAATGATGGATGAGTACGCAACCCGCCTAGCCAACTATAAACGGTAGACCAGACATGCCAACGCCCCAGGTTACCAATCCCGCCACGCTGTTCACCGCTGCCGCACCGGCCGGCAGGAAAGCGGACGCGGGAAATCCCGCACAGTCTTTCGGACAGCTGCTGTCCCGCGAAGTGGCCGAGCGCCAGCCGAGCCAGCCGGCCAATGCGCCGGCGCGCAAGGAAACATCGCCGGCACCGGACAAGGCCCAGCAGTCAGCCTCGACATCGGCGCCCTCGCCTTCTTCGGCCCAGCAGGCGGCAGCGCGCGGCAATGCCGGCGACAACAGGCAGGCGGTCAAGAACAAGAGCAGTTCCGAAAAAACGTCGGCCAGCGACGAGGCTTCCGAAAGCAAGGAAACCGCCGCGCAATCGCCCGAGGACCTGCTGGCCATGGTTGCCGGCTTGGTCCAGATGACAATGCCGGCCGAAGCCGCGAGCGACGCGGCAATGGCCCAGGCGCAAGATACCCAGCAAGCCATGGTGGATCCGGCCCTGCTGCTGGCTGCGGCCGGCATGCTGCGCGGCGACCAGGCGGCCATCCGCCCTGACAAGCTGGAAACGGCATCCGACATGCAGTCGGCCGGCAAGGAGCTCGGCCTCGACACCGACGGCCGCCGCACCGGCGCGAAAGACATGCTGCTCGACCAGTCGCTCGCGGCAAAAAGCGACGCCGATGCCGGCGCAGCCACCGACGATCTGGCCGCCCTTGCGGCCAAAGGCAAGGAATTGATGCTGGGAGCGGACGGCGAATCGGCATCATCCGGCTTCACCGCAGCACTGCAAGATACGATGACGCAAGGCCCGGCCGGAGCGCAAGCCGTTCCGCAGATGATGCAGCTTCAGGCCGCCGCGCGCACGTCGGAAACTAGAGCCGCGGACCGGCTGACGCCAGCGGTCGGCACGCCCGGCTGGGACCAGGCGCTCGGCCAGAAAGTGGTGTGGATGGTCGCGGGTGAACAGCAGAGCGCCTCGCTGACCCTGAACCCGCCTGATCTCGGCCCGCTGCAGGTGGTCCTCAACGTCAGCAATTCGCAGGCGACTGCAACCTTCTCCGCCGCGCAGCCGGAAGTTCGCCAGGCACTGGAAGCGGCATTGCCGAAACTGCGCGACATGCTTGGCGAAGCCGGCATCCAGCTGGGACAGGCAACCGTCAATAGCGGGTCGCCGAACCAGCAGAGCCAGCAAGGCCAGTCGTTCGCATCCAGGCATGGCAACCGGGGCAACGGCGGCAATGACATGAATGCAGAAGGCAATGTCGCCGCAGTACAGCCGAGCCGTGCAACAGCTTCTTCCGGCGGCATCGGCATGGTGGATACCTTCGTGTAACCGCCGAGCGGAGCTGGCACGAACGATAACCGGTGGACATGAGGATCAGGCAACACTATTTGAGGGAAATGGATTTGAGTCGACTTCCCCCTTCTGTTCAACGCATCCTCGAAGCCGCCGCTTGACGATAATGCGTCAGGAAATTGTGCAGTAACACCGATCCGCGATGCGGGCGGGACTAAGGAACAAACATGGCAACCGCCTCGAAAGCAAACGCGAAAGTCGCAGCCGCAGACGATGGCGCCGGATCCGGCGCCGCGGCAAAAGGTTCGAAGAAGAAGCTGATCATCATCATCGTCGGCGCCTTGCTGCTGGCCGCCATCGGCGCCGGAGCGGCCTGGTTCTTCATGGGCAAGGCCCAGGGCGGGCAGGATGGGCATGCGACGGCCGCTCCGCCGCCGCCGAAGGTCGATCTGAGCAAGCCGCCGGTTTTCCTGCAGATGGAACCGTTCACGGTCAATCTGCAGCCGGAAAACGGCGAACAGTACCTGCAGGTGGCGTTCACCCTGCAGGTGGCCGACCAGTCGCAGGTAGACTACCTGAAAATGTACATGCCGCTGCTGCGCAGCCGCATCCTGCTGCTGCTCGCCAGCCGCAAGGCATCGGAAATCGGCACCGCCGAAGGCAAGCAGAAACTGCAGACCGACATCCTCGCCGAAGTCACCAAGCCTTTCGTTCCGAACGCTGCGCCGCAATCGGCCAGTGGTGTCTTCTTCACGTCCTTCGTGATCCAGTAAGATCATGGCTGACAATTTCCTATCCCAGGAAGAAGTCGATGCCCTGCTCAAGGGCGTAACCGGCGACCAGGACGAAAGCGCCGCGCCGGAAGACGACTCCGGGATACGTCCGTACAACCTCGCCACGCAGGAGCGCATCGTCCGTGGCAGGATGCCGACGCTGGAAATCATCAACGAGCGTTTCGCCCGCCTGCTGCGCATCGGCCTGTTCAACTTCCTGCATCGCAGCGCCGAAGTATCGATCGGTCCGGTGCGTGTGCACAAATACAGCGAATTCATCCGCAACCTGGTGGTGCCGACGAACCTGAACCTGGTTCACATGAAACCACTGCGCGGCACCGCGCTGATGGTATTCGATCCCAACCTGGTGTTCCTGCTGGTCGACAACCTCTTCGGCGGCGACGGCCGTTTCCACACCCGCGTGGAAGGCCGCGATTTCACGCAGACCGAACAGCGCATCATCCAGCGCATTCTCGGCATCGTGTTCGAAACCTATGCCAAGTCATGGGAGCCGGTGTATCCGGTCGAGTTCGAATACGTCCGCTCCGAGATGAACACGCAATTCGCAAACATCGCCACGCCCAACGAAGTGGTGGTGGCGACGACTTTCACGGTCGAACTCGGCCCGGTCAGCGGCGAGATGCATTTCTGCACGCCCTACTCGATGATCGAGCCGATCCGCGACATCCTCACCAGCAGCTTGCAGGGCGAGACGCTGGAAATGGATAAGCGCTGGGTGCGCCTGATGACCCAGCAGATCCAGACCGCCGAAGTGCAGATCGTGGCCGACCTCGGCACGGCCAACACCACGCTCGGCGAAATCCTCAACATGAAGGTCGGGGATGTCATTCCGATCTCGATCCCCGAAACCGTGGCGGGCAAGGTCGACGGCGTTCCGGTCATGGAATGCAGCTACGGCAAGTTCAACGGGCAGTATGCGCTGCGCGTCGAAAAGCTGCTGACCTACAGCACCAATGAATTTATGCAAGGAGAAGACAATGGCTGACGAAAACGACCAGTCGAGCATGGACGACGACTGGGGCGCCGCGATCGCCGAACAGGCGCAGGCGGAAGCGGCCGCGTTGGCCGCGAAACAGGCCCAGGCAACGGTATTCCAGGATTTCGCCGCCTCTCCGGGCAAGTCGAACACCAACAACGACATCGACTTCATCCTCGACATCCCGGTACAGCTGACGGTGGAACTCGGCCGCACCAAGATCGCCATCAAGAACCTGCTGCAACTGGCACAGGGATCGGTTGTAGAACTCGACGGCCTGGCCGGCGAGCCGATGGACGTGCTGGTCAACGGCTGTCTGATCGCCCAGGGCGAGGTGGTGGTGGTGAACGACAAGTTCGGTATCCGCTTGACGGACATCATCACGCCGTCCGAACGCATCCGCAAGCTCAACAGATGAGATTCGCACGTATTCCCATAGCGCTGGCCATGCTGGCGACTTCTATTGCGCAGGCGGCGGAACAGGCCGCTGCGCCGGCGGCTACGGCGGCCGCAGCGGCCACAACAGCCACGGCGGCATCCCCCGCATCGGCAGGCAGCCTGCTCCAGGTCCTGCTCGGCCTCGTTGCCGTGCTGGCACTGATGGCAGGCGGCGTCTGGCTGCTCAAGCGCATGGGCGTGGCGGGAACCGCCAACGGCAACGTGGCGCGCGTGGTCGGCGGCGTAAGCGTCGGCAATCGCGAGCGCGTGCTGGTGGTTGAAGTCGCCGACCAGTGGATCGTGGTGGGGGTGGCCCCCGGCCGCGTCAGCGCGCTCTCTTCCATGCCGAAGCAGGAATCCGCGCCCACCCTGCAAGCCCTGCCCGACAACAAGAACTTCGCCGCCTGGCTCAAGCAAACCATCGACAAGCGCAATGGCAAGTAAAGCTCGCCGCGCCTTCCCGAAGTGAACACTGTTTCCAAGATGCCTTTCCGACTGCCTTCCCTTGCCCTGCCCGCGCTGCTGGTCCTGCTCGCGCTGCTCGGCTTGCCGCTGCTGGCCGCGGCCCAGACCGGGCTGCCGGCGGTGACCAGCAGCCCGGGGCCGGGCGGCGGGCAGACCTATTCCCTCAGCCTGCAAACGCTGATCCTGCTCACCGGACTGACCCTGCTGCCGGCGGCCCTGCTGATGATGACCAGCTTCACCCGCATCATCATCGTGCTGTCGCTGCTGAGGCAGGCGCTGGGTACGCAGACCGCGCCGCCCAACCAGGTGCTCATCGGCCTTGCGCTGTTCCTGTCGCTGTTCGTCATGGGACCTGTGCTCGACCGCGTCTATACCGATGCCTACCAGCCGCTGTCGGAAAACAAGATCACGATGTCGCAGGCGCTCGAACGCGGCGTGGTGCCGCTCAAGAGCTTCATGATGAAGCAGACCCGCCAGTCGGATCTTGCGCTCTATGTAAAGCTGTCCGACACGCCCGCGCTTAACGGTCCCGAAGACGTGCCGCTGCGCGTGCTGGTGCCTGCCTTCATCACCAGCGAACTCAAGACCGCGTTCCAGATCAGTTTCGCCATCTTCATTCCGTTTCTCATCATCGACATGGTGGTGGCCAGCATACTGATGTCGATGGGCATGATGATGATGTCGCCGGCCATCGTGTCGCTGCCGTTCAAGCTGATGCTGTTCGTGCTGGTCGACGGCTGGCAGCTGCTGATCGGCTCGCTTGCCCAAAGTTTCTTCTGAAATTAAAGGATATCCAATGACTCCGGAAAGCGTCATGACGATGGGCCGCCAGGCCATGGAAGTCACATTGATGGTCGCCGCGCCGATGCTGCTGGTGGCGCTGGCGGTGGGCCTGATCATCAGCATTTTCCAGGCCGCCACGCAGATCAATGAAGCGACGCTGTCCTTCATTCCGAAGCTCGTTGCGATCTTCATCACGATGATCATTGCCGGTCCGTGGATGCTGACGGTAATGCTCGATTACATGCGCCAGATGTTTGCCAGCATTCCGGGCATGGTGGGCTGACCCGGCGGGCATCATCAGCTTAACCGGCCTCGCCTTTCATCCAATATTCGATTGAACGCCGGCGGCGCCGGCCCGCCGCCTCAATCCTCGTTCAATGATCACGTTCACCAGCGCAGAGCTAAATACCTGGATCGCCGCATTCCTGTGGCCGCTGACCCGTATCCTCGGCCTGATCGCCACCGCACCGCTGTTCGGCAATCTCGCCATTCCGGCGCGCGTCAAACTCGGGCTCGGCATCATGCTCTCCATCGTGGTCGCGCCGGCGGTGCCGGCCCTCCCCGCCGCCGATCCCATGTCATTCGCCGGCCTGCTCATCGTGCTGCAGCAGCTCGTCATCGGTCTGGCAATGGGGTTCGCGATGCGCATCGTGTTCGCCGCGGTCGAGATGGCAGGCGAGATTTGCGGCCTCACCATGGGCTTTGGATTCGCCACCTTCTTCGACCCGCAGACGCGCGCCCGCTCCTCCGCGCTGTCGCAGTTTCTCGCGCTGCTCACGCTGATGCTGTTCCTTGCACTGAATGTGCACCTGATGATGCTGTCCACCCTGGTGGAAAGCTTCACCACCATTCCGATCGCCGCGCAGCCAACGGGCACTGGCGGCTTTCGCCAGTTGGCCAATTGGGGCGGCCTGATCTTCAGTTCCGGCGTGCAGCTGGCGCTGCCGGTGATCGCGGCGCTGCTGATCACCAACATCGCGCTCGGCATACTGACCCGCGCCGCGCCTCAGCTCAACCTGTTCGGCATCGGCTTTCCCGTGACGCTGGCCGTGGGTTTCCTCGTCATTGCGCTCGTCCTGCCTTATCTTGCGGTGCCGATGCAGAAGCTGTTCACGGAGGGGAATGAATTCATGCTGCAGATGCTGCTGGGCGGCGGAAGGCGGTGATACTCGCCCAGATGCCGTTTCCTGTTCTGATATCTGCAACAACATTCGATTCGGGCAGCCAATAGTACGGACGACAAATGAAAACGCGAGCATCTGCCCGCGTTTTCATTTTCAATAACTGCCGGCTAGATGGTCAGTTCGGCATGAAATTGAACAAGGTCAGGCCCGACGTCTTTACGAACGCTTGCTGCGCCGCTTCGAGCATGATCTTCTGCTTGGAGAGATCGGTGATGGCCTTGGTGTAGTCCAGGTCCTGCAGCGTGGACAGCGACTCCGCATACAGCAGGCTGCGGTCATCGCCTTGCGTATCCAGCGAATCGAGTTCCTTCAGCCGGGAGCCGACCGATGCGCGCACGGTCAGCACGCTGTCGAGCGCGGTATCGATATTGGCATGCGCGGCATTGAGGCCGTTGGTCAGGTTGGCCTTGCCCGCATCGCCCGCGATCGGCGTCTTCAGCAAGGTGATCAGGTCGTTCATCGCGGTGAAGATGCTCTGGTTCTTCGAGGGGCGCACGGTGAAGCTGTCGCCTGTTGCCGGCGTGCCCGTGACGTCGAACTGCAGTCCGTCGAATGTGATCGACTGGCCGCTGACATAGGGTTGCGCGCTCAGCACCGTTGTCGGTGGCGCCGGAGGCGGCGGCGATGTTGTCGCGTCGATTACGTCGAAGGTGTTCGGGCCGGTAAAGACGATATTGTAGTCATGCCCTGTGAGCGCGGTGGGGTTGACGATGGAACCGGGTGAAATGACGCCGGTGCCGGCATTGGTGCTGCCCTTGCCGGTCACGAAGGTGCCGTTGCCGCTCTTGTTGCTTTCGAAAACCGCGCTGCCGGAATCGCTCAGCGAGATCTGGCGGCTCGGACCGATCTGCAGCATGCGCGCGCCCTGGTCGCCGATATAGGTTGCTCCGCTCGGCGTCTTGACGAAGGGCTGCGTCGTAGTCTGGAATCCGGAAAAAATGTAGTTGCCGGAAGCATCGCGGGAATTCGCAAGCGAGATGAGCTCGTCCTGATAGCCGCTCAGCTCGGTTGCGATGTAATCGAGCTGGGTGCTGTCGAGCACGCCGTTGCCGGCATTGACGGTGAGCGTCTTCACGTTCTGCAGCAGCGTGGTGATGCTCTGCAGCGCATTCTCTTCCATGCCGAGCGCGCTCTTGGCATTCTGCCGGTTGACCGAATACTGGTTATTGACAGCCTGCGACTGCGTTAATTCGAGGATCTGCGCCGCGGCGACCGGATCGTCGGAAGGCTTGACCACGCGCTTGCTCAGCGCAAGCTGCTGCTGCGTCTTCAGCAGGCTCGATTCCAGTTCCGACATGCGGGTGGTGCCGGACTTGAAGATGGTATTGGTGCTGATGCGCATAGTGTTATTCCCCGTTATCCCTTATCAGCCGCCGAGCGTGAGCAGCGTGTCGAACAAGGTGCTGGCCGTCTGCATCACCTTTGCCGCCGCCTGGTAGGCCTGCTGGAAACGGATCAGGTTGGTCGCTTCCTCGTCCAGGTTCACCCCGGATTCGGCTTCGAGCGAGGTTTCCGCCTGTTCCAGGAAGGCGGTTTCGGCCTTGTTGGTGACTTCCAGTTCGCGCGTCTTGTTGCCGATCAGGCTGACCAGCTGGGCGTAGGCGCCTTGATAGGTTGCCTTGCCGTCGGCCAGCGTGTTCTTGGTCTGCAGCCCGCCAAGCAGCACCGCGTTGCGGCTGTCGCCGACGCCGTTGCCGTTGGGCGAAATGGTGAAGGTGTCGTTGTCGTTCGGCGTGCCGGTGATGGTGAAGCTCACGCCGCCGGTGGTGAAAGTATCGCCGTCGACGTAAGGAATGTCGGTGAGCGAACCGGCGGGATGGTTGGTGGTAGTGCCGTCCGCGTGCCGGACCGAGATGTCCAGGTTGGGCGAGAAGCCGCTGAGTGTCTTGGTCGCCGAATCGTAGGTCAGCGTCGCGGTGGCACTGATTGTCGTCGTCGTCGTAGTCGCGGGTGCAACAGGCATTGGAATGCTGCCGAAGCTTACTCCATCGACAGTGATCGTATCGCCGGCCGCATAGTCGACGCTGGCGGTGCCGGCTGGATAGGTCACTACGGTGGGCGCTGCCGGCGGCACGCCAGGCGTCGTAACGGTGATCGGTTTATTCGTAGGCAAGCCGGTCACTTGCCCAGGCACGCCGTTGGTGTACGTGAGCGTTATACCGGCAGTCGCCGGCATCAGCGCCGTGGACTTGAGCTCGCCGGCGCTGATCTTTCCGCTGCCGGTATTGGTGGTCGGCGCGGCGGTACGGAACGGTGTAGCAGCCGCAATCTTGGAAACGTCCTGGATCGCGACCGCGAACTTGGCTGCGCCGTCGACCGTCGGCCGGATCACAAACGCGTCGCCTGCCGTTGCCGCGGTCGGCATCGACAGCGTGACGCCGGGAATCGCCTGGTTGGCGCCGCCCGGGAAGCCTGCGCCGGTATAGGTCGTGACACCGTCGGACAGACGCTTCACGGTGTAATTGCCGCCGGCGAAGGTCAACGAATAATCGCTGGTGGTCAGCAGACTGGCATCGGTGATCGCGCCCCTGACCTCGGCAGGCGGCGGTCCCGCATTGTTCTTGTTCGCATCGACGCGGGCGGATGGCTGCACGAAGAAATCGCCGCCGAGCGTGCCAGCCTGGTCCTGCCCCAGCCGGTGCTGCGCGTTGAAGCTGGCGGCGAGGCCAACCGCCACCCTTCCGAGCGCGTTCTGCGCCGCATCCATCGAGTTGGCGCGGAACTCCATCAGTCCGCCGAGCTTGCCGCCGGTGAGCGTGGCGTCGGGCAGGCGCACCTGGGTGCCGTTGGCCTGGTAGCCGACTTCAAGGCGGCTGGCGTCGGTCTCGGACCGCATGGTGACCAGCTGCAGCGTCTTTGATCCGACCACCAGCGGCTGGCCGCTGCCGACGAAAACGTTGACGCTGTTGCCCTGCGCGACGACCGTGGTCTGGGTCAGCTTGCTCAGCTCCGTGATCGCATAGTCGCGCTGATCGAGCAGGTCATTGGAAATCTTGCCGCCGGAATTGCCGGAAGCCTTCTCGATCGCATCGTTCAGTTTGGAAATCTGTTCGGCGTAGGTATTGATCTCGCTGACGCTGGAAGCGATCTGGCTGTTGACGCCCTGAGCGACTTCCTTTAGCTGCGAATCGAGGCTGTTGAACCTGGCGGCCAGTGCCTGCGCGGTCGAAAGAGCTGCCTGGCGCGAAGCCACCGCATTGGGATTGGCGGCCAGATCCTGCAAGCCCTTGAAGAAATCCTGCAGCACCGGCGACAGGCCGGCGGTGGTGTCGGCAAGCTGATTGTTGATCTGGCTGACCTGGGTGTAGTAGGTCTGGATCTGGTTCTGGGTCGACTGGGCGGAGCGCACCTGGCTTGCCAGCAGGTCGCTGAAAACCCGGCGCACGTCGACCACGGTCGCGCCCTTGCCGATATAGCCGGCGCCGGTGCTCTGCGAACCGGCGGTCGCCTGCACCACGACCTGGCGGGAATAGCCTGGCGTGTTGGCATTGGCGATATTGTGGCCGGTAGTGGCCAGTCCGGCTTGTGCAGCAGCGAGCGCGCTTTGGCCGACGCTGAGGATGCTTGAGCCCATGTTTTCAGCTTTCCAGAGAGAGTTATCCTTGTGTACGGCAGCGTGCGGGAAATCTTTAGGCCCGCCCGCCTTCCGTCGCCCTTTTCCTTCGAGATCTCACCGGCGGTACGGTGGCATGAGTCCGGGCGGCGTCGCAGGCAATGTCAGACCGACAACGACTGCTTGATGATGCGCGTGAGCTTGGCGGCATAGTGCGGGTCGGTCGCGTATCCGGCCTTCTGCAGTCCCTGCGCGAAACCGGTGATGTCCTTGGCATTGGCGATTACGGCTTCATAGCGAGGATTGTTGGTGAGCAGCCTGGCGTAATCCTTGAACGCGTCCGCATAGGAATCGTAAGCCCTGAATTTCTCGACCCTGGTGCGCGGCACCCCATTGACGTATTCCGTCGTTGCGGTTTCGACAACCTTGCCGGTCCAGCCGCCGGTTGCCTTGATGCCGAACACATTGAAACTGTTTGTTCCGTCGGCACCCTTGATCTCGCGCCGGCCCCAGCCGCTTTCCAGCGCCGCCTGGCCGAGCATGAACTTGGCCGGAATGCCGGTGGCGCGGCTGGCATCCTCGGCGGCTGCCCCGAGCTTGTCCTGGAATGCCCGCACATGCGCCGGCTTGTTGCTCGATGTCCTGGCCGCTTCGGCCGGCGGCGCGATCTGCATCACGCCCAGCGCCGTATTGAGATCCTGCCTCGAAAAACCGGCCGCTTCCGCCGGGCTGCCGGGCTTCAACCCGTCCTTGCCATCCTTTTGCGCATCGACGACCGTGGACAGCTGGCGCGTCAGCACATCCGCCAGGCCGACCCCGCGCGAAGCCATGGTCTGGCTGAGCTGCTGGTCGAACATGGAGGTGTACATCTTGCTCTGCTGGCTGTCGAACAAGCCTTCCTGCGGCGTGGCTTCGCGCATGCTCTTGAGCACCATGTTCATGAACAGGGCTTCGAACTGCTTCGCCGTCGCCGTCAGGGCTTCCGGCGAGTTTTGCTTGGCCGCCTGGCGCAGCTTGCCGATATCCTTGATATCGGCAGCGAAGTTGTTGGAGGTGTCAATGCGGTTGACCATGGCGGCAATCGTTCAATCAGATAATTTCAAGTTCGGCGCGCAGCGATCCCGCGGCCTTCATGGCCTGCAGGATCGCGAGCAGGTCCTGGGGGGTGGCGCCGATGGCGTTCAATGCCTTCACGACGTCGGCCAGCGAAGTACCGCCCTTGAGCAGCAGCACCTGGCCCGGTTCCTTCTTGATGTCGATCTGCGAGACCCCGGTCACCACTGTCTGCCCGCCCGACAGCGGCGCAGGCTGGCTGATCACCGGTTCGGTATTGATCACCACCGACAGGTTGCCGTGCGAAACCGCGCAGCTGTCTAGCGTGACGGCCTGGTTCATCACTACCGAGCCGGTTCGGGCATTGAGGATTACCTTGGCATTGGTCTGGGCCGGCGTGACATTGATGCTTTCCAGCGCGCCGAGGAAGGACACGCGCTCGTCGCTGGTGGCAGGTGCACGCACCCGGATCACGCGGCCGTCCTGGGCCGAGGCGGTATCGGGGCCGAAGCGCCGGTTGACCGCTTCCACCACGCGGCTCGCGGTGGAAAAGTCTGAATCGTTCAGTTCGAGGAAAACGGTGTCGCCACGGTTGAAGGAGCTCTGCACCGCGCGTTCCACGGTCGCGCCGTTGGAGATGCGGCCCACGCTCAGGTGATTGACCTGGGCCTTGCTGCCGTTGGCCGCGGCGCCGACGCCGCCGACAAGCACATTGCCCTGTGCCATGCCGTAGATCTGGCCATCCGCGCCCTTGAGCGGCGTCATCAGCAGCGTGCCGCCGCGCAGGCTCTTGGCATTGCCCATGGAAGACACGGTGACATCGAGCATCTGCCCCGGCTGCGCGAAGGCCGGCAGCGAGGTGGTCACCATGACCGCCGCGACGTTTTTCAGCTGCAGCGTGGTGCCGGGCGGAAGATTCACGCCCATGTTCTGCAGCATGCTCACCACGCTTTGCACGGTGAACGGCGTCTGCGTGGTCTGGTCGCCGCTGCCGTCAAGGCCGACCACCAGTCCGTAGCCGATCAGCTGGTTCTGGCGCACGCCCTGGATGCTGGCGAGATCCTTGAGCCGTTCGGCATGCACGGGCGCGGGCAAGGCAGCCAGCATGCCGGCGAACGCGGCGCCCGCCATCGTCAGGGCCAGTACGGATCGGGGTTTGTGCAGGAATATCATGGGGCGGACCGGTTAAAGCGGCAGCAGGCTCAGGAAGAAGCGCGTCATCTGCGACATCACTTCCGCCCTGTCGATGCGGCTGTTGGTGCGGTATTCGACGCGGGCGTCGGCGACCTGGGTGGACGACACCACGTTGCCGCTGACCACATGATCGGGATTGACGATGCCGGAGAAGCGCACGTATTCCACGCCCTTGTCGAAGGAAATCTGCTTTTCGCCGGACACCAGCAGGTTGCCATTCGGCAGAACCTCGGAAACGGTGACAGTGATGGTGCCGGTAAAGTTGTTGCTTGCCGTGGTCGCATCCTTTTCCTCGAACTTGTTCGAGGAATTGGCCGACAGGCCGAGCTTGGCGGTAGTGGTTGCCGGTATGCCGAACAGGCTCGGCGCGCCGAAGGATACGCTGCCGCTCTTGCTGGCCGTATTGCCCTCGGACTTGCCGGCGCTGGTCCTTTCGCTGATGGCGATAATGATGGTATCGCCCACCAGGCGCGCCCGGCGGTCTTCGAACATCGGACGATAGTTCGAGGCCTGAAAGATTGCGCCGTTGGATGGCGCGGCGGCCACCGCCGCCGGCGGCCGGTTGACAGGCGGCTGATGAGTGATGGTATCGGGCGCGGTCGCGCAGCCGGTCAATGCCAGTGTTGCCGTTATGCCTGCAATGCCGGCGGCGCTCCGGAATGCGGCGCCGCACCGTTCGATTGCGGATCGCTTCAGCATGGACAGGCGATTCATCGTCATTTCCTGATTACAGCTGCGCCAGACGCTGCAGCATCTGGTCGGATGTCGTGATTGCCTTGCTGTTGATTTCATAGGCCCGCTGGGTCTGGATCATGTTCACCAGTTCCTCGACCACGTTGACGTTGGAGGTTTCGATATAGCCCTGCGTCAGCAGGCCGGCGCCGTTGGTGCCGGGCGTGTTGGCATTGGGCGTGCCGGAGGCGGCGGTTTCCACATACAGGTTCTCGCCCTTCGACTCCAGTCCAGCCGGGTTGATGAAGGTGACCAGTTGCAGCGAACCGACCTGCGTGGGCGCGGCGACGCCGGGCTGTGTGACCGATACCGTGCCATCGCGGCCGACCGTGAAGCTCTGGGCATTGGCGGGAATGGTGATCGCCGGCTGCACCACGAAGCCGCTGGCTGTCACCAGCTGGCCCTGGCTGTCGATCTGGAAGGAGCCGTCGCGGGTATAGGCATTGGTGCCGTCCGGCATGAGCACCTGAAAGAAGCCCTGGCCCTGGATCGCGACATCCTTGTCGTTGTCGGTTTTCTGCAGGTTGCCCTGGGTGTGGATGCGCTCGGTGGCAACCGCGCGCACGCCGGTGCCGATCTGCAGGCCGGAGGGCAGCTGTGTCTGCTGCGACGACTGCGCGCCGGGCTGGCGCATGGTCTGGTACAGCAGGTCTTCGAATACCGCACGCGAACGCTTGAAGCCGCCGGTGCTCACGTTTGACAGATTGTTCGAGATGACATCCATCTGCGTCTGCTGCGCATCCAGGCCTGTCTTGGAAATCCACAAGGAACGAATCATTTCTTTCTCCGGAAACCCGCTTTGTCGGCCGCCCCGCGCATCCCGCATCGGTGCGCAGCAACGGCAATTTATTCAACCATTATTGGCGATTCATCAGCCCGTCAAAGACAGAAGCTGGGCTGCTTTCGCCTCGTTGCTTTCAACGTTCTTCATCAGCTGCATATGCATGTCGAACTGGCGGGCCAGCGCGATCATGTCGACCATGGATTCGACCACGTTGACATTGCTGCCTTCCAGGGCGCCGCCGATCAGCGCGACGTTGACATCCGCGTCCGCTTCGCCGCCCTCTTTCAATCTGAACAGGCCGTCGTCGCCGCGCACCAGGCTCTCTTCCGGCGGATTCACAAGCTTGATGCGACCGAGAATGATGGGCGCGCCCGGCTTGTAGTCGGCGGCGATCGAGGTGACCGTGCCGTCCTTGGCGACCGAGATGTTAACGTCAGGCGGAATCGCGATCGGTCCGCCGTCGCCCATCACCGATGCACCCGACTGCGTCTGCAGCAAACCGTTTTCATTGAGCTTCAGGCTGCCGTTGCGGGTATAGGCTTCGGTGCCGTCTTCCAGCTGCACGGCGATCCAGCCCTGCCCCTGCACCGCGACATCGAGGTCGCGCCCGGTCTGCTGTATCGCGCCCGGACGGAAATCGGAGCCGACGGTGGCGTCGACCACGAAGGAACGGGTGGGCAACTGCGCGCCGATGACCGGAATGGCGCGGAAGGAATCGAGCTGCGCGCGAAATCCGGTGGTGGAAACATTGGCCAGGTTGTGCGACGTGGTGGCCTGCTTCTCCATGATGTGCTTCGCACCGGACATCGCGGTGTAGATGAGGCGATCCATCTTGTTCTCCGGCGGCGCATTCCAGTCGGAACGCGCCGCTCATGCAAGGGTTGCGAGGGTTGATTGGGCCGTGTCCGGCGCTATCAGCGCAGGTTCACCAGCGTCTGCATCACCTGGTCCTGCGTCTTGATGGTCTGGGCGTTGGCCTGGTAGACGCGCTGCGCGGTAATCATGTTGACCAGCTCGGCGGTCAGGTCCACGTTCGAATCCTCGGTCGCGGACGATTGCAGTACGCCCAAGCTGCCGGAATCGGGAGTGCCGACCAGGGCCTGGCCCGAGGCCGACGATTCAGCCCAGACGTTGTTGCCCAGCGGCTGCAGGCCGTTCGGATTGGCGAAGTTGGCCAGCACGATCTGGCCGAGCGTCGCCGATTCGCCATTGGTGTAGCGGCCGGTGATCATGCCGTCGGCGCTCAGGTTGAAGCCGGAGAGACGCCCGGAGGTATAGCCGTCCTGGGTCAGCTTGTTCACGCCGAACGGCGAGCCGAACTGGGTGGAGCCGGTGAAGTCGAGGTTGACGACCTGGGTCGCAGTCGCGCTGTTGACCTTGCCGTTGGCGGTGGCGACAGCATCTAGATCGATGTTCACAGCGAATGGCATCAGGGCGGCAGTCGCGGCATTGATGGCGCCGTCGGTGCCGAAAGTTACAGTACTGAATGGCGTTCCGGGTGCCGCACCGAACGTGACATCAACACCGTCCACTTGCGCATAGACTTGCCACTCTCCGGCCGTTGCGGTCTTGACATAATAGGATTGCATCACGTGGCCGTTGCCGATGCTGTCGTAGACCGTCACCGAGTTGGTGCTGTTATAGCTGGTGGGGTCGGTGGGATCGAACGGCGTCGTCACCGGCACGGTATTGTTGGAATTGAGGTTGACTTGCTGCAGCAGATCCGTGGTCGCCACCGGCGGCAAATCGGTCGTGCGGATATTGATATCCGTCGGCGCACCCTTGGAGATGGTGCCGGTCAGGTCGGCCATGTAGCCGGTCAGACGAGAGCCTTCCGGATTGACGATGTAGCCGTTCTTGTCCAGCTGGAACTGCCCGTTGCGTCCGTACGTGATCGCGCCGTTATTGCTCATGCGGAAGAAGCCGCCGCCGTTGATCGCCATGTCCAGCGGGTTGTTGGTGCCGGTGATATTGCCCTGCGTGAACTGCTGAGCCACATTCGACAGCTTGGTGCCGATACCGATCTGGCCGGCACCGGCGCCGCTCAGCGCGCTGGCGTACACATCCGCGAACTGGGCCTGCGACGACTTGAAGCCAACGGTATTGGCGTTGGCGACGTTGTTGCCGATCGTCTCCAGACTCTTGGAAGCCGCATTCAGACCGCTCAATCCTTGTTGAAAACTCATCTTTTCTCCTTGCGCTCGATTGTCTGGAGCTGATTAATAAATTTGGCGTACGTCGGCGAAGCCGACGGTGCCCAGGCCTGGAATGGTCAATTTGATGCCGGCGGCACCGCTGGTCACGCTGGACACTTCGCCGAACGACAGCGTCTTGGTGGCGATTGCCTTGTCCTCGCGCACCGCGCTGATCTGGAATTTGTAGACGCCGTCCGGCGCGTCTTCGCCCTTGTCGGTCTTGCCGTCCCAGGTCAGCGGCAGCGTGCCGGCTTCCTGCGCGCCCATGTTCATGGTGCGCACGACCTGGCCGCCCGGGGCGCGGATCGTGACCTGCATGCTGTCGATGGACTCCGGAATATCGACGCCGAATACCGAGGCGCCCTCGACAAGGGCGATGTCCGATCCCGGCACCAGCACGCCGTGCCCGATCATGTCGGTGGCCTGCAGCGTCTGGCTGGTCTGGTAGCTGCCCTGCAGGGCCTGCAGCGTGGTGTTGAGCTTGTCGATGCCGGTCACCGTCGACAGCTGCGCCATCTGGCTGGTGACCTGGGCATTGTCGAGCGGGTTAAGCGGATCCTGGTTCTTCATCTGCGTGACCAGCAACTTCATGAAGCGGTCCTGGGTTTCCTCGACCGCCGTCGATTTGCTCTTGGTGCCGTTCATGGTTGCCAGCAGATCGTCTGGCACCTTGTTAGTCTGTACTGTCGTCATCCGGCGCTCCTCTCGCTATCTCACTGGCCCAGGGTCAGGGTTTTGAGCAGCATGGTCTTGGCTGCATTCATCGTCTCGACGTTCGTCTGATAGGAACGCGAGGCGGAAATCATGTTGACCATCTCTTCCACGACGTTCACATTGGGCATGGCGACATAGCCCTTTTCGTCGGCCTGCGGATGCTTGGGATCGTACATCATCTTGGGCGCGGACCTGTCCTCGACCACCTGCTGCACCTTCACGCCGGCCGCCGCCGGGTTCTTGCCCTGCTCTACGCTGAAGACCACATGCTTGGCGCGATAGATTTCGCCGGTCGAACTGGTGGTGCTGTCGGCGTTGGCGATGTTGCTGGCGACCGTATTGAGCCGCTGGCCCTGGGCGCTCATGGCCGAACCGGCCACGTTGAAGATGTTAAATAACGACATGATTATTGTCCCGTGACTGCGGTGAGCAGCGTCTTGATCTGTCCGCTGGCGAAAGTGATGCCGGCTTCATAACGAAGCGCGTTGTCGGTGAACTGGTTGCGTTCCACATCCATGTCGACCGTATTGCCGTCGACGTTGCCCTGCACCGCCGTCTGCCGATACATCATCTGCGCGCCGTTGGCGGTGGTCGTGCCGGCATTGCCGGAAAGATGGGCGGCCGAGGTGCGGCTCAGCGCAACGGCCAGCGGATTCGCGGCTGCCTTGCCCGCGCCGGCGGAGGCAACGGAAGCCGAGGCGGAAACCGGAGTCGCCGGCATGGCGCCCGGGCCGATCGCCTGCTTGAGCGCCGCGTTGAAATCGACGTCGCGCGCCTTGTAATTCGGCGTATCGGCATTGGCGATATTCGACGCCAGCACCTGCTGCCGTTCCGCCCGCAAGCTCAGCGCCGTCTGATGAAACCGCAATGCCTGGTCCAGCTTTCCTATCATTTCATTCCCCCGTATCGCGGTTCCGCCGCAGCCGTGCCGACATGCCAGGCTGCGGAAAGCCCTTGATGGATTGACATAGGCTGGATCATACGGATGCAAAAGTCGCATCGATCATGCAATAAGACTCTGAAAGGCTCGCCTTTTCACCCTTTTGATTGCCCGCCGCATGCGTAAGATTCTGGCCTGATAGTCCCGCATCACGGCCACAATGAAACCATCCGCAAAAGCACTGCACTCAGCACTCTGGCTCCTGGCCGGCGTTTCCGGCCTCGCCGGAACCTCTGCCGCCCAGGCGACTGCCGGAACCGCGCCCGCCTACCAGCGGCAGGATACGACGGCATTGCGGCAGACGGTCGAGCAATTTCTGCGCATTCAAAGCGCCGGACTGCCCGGCCAGGTGAACCTCAGCGTCGGCCAGGTCGATGCGCGCTCCAATCTCCCCGCCTGCGCCGCACCGGAAGCCTTCCTGCCCAACGGCAGCCGGGTATGGGGCAGGACCACGGTGGGCGTGCGCTGCACCGCGCCTTCACCCTGGACGATTTATGTCGCTGCCACGGTGCAGGTGATTGGCGAATACGTGATCGCCGCCGCGCCGCTGGCGCAGGGACAGGCAATCGGCCCCAATGACGTGACCCGCATCAAGGGCGACCTGACGGCCCTGCCGGCGGGAATCGTTACCGACGCCGGACAAGCCGTCGGCCGCACCGTCGCGTTGTCGCTGGCCGCGGGCACTCCGCTGCGGAGTGACGCATTGCGCAGCCAGGCCGCCGTCCAGCAGGGACAAACGGTACGCGTGGTATCCAACGGCCCGGGCTTCCGGGTTTCCGCCGAAGCACGGGCACTTAACAATGCAAGCGAAGGTCAGATCGCACAGGCGCGCACACCCTCCGGACAGGTGGTCAGCGGCATTGCCAAGGCCGGCGGCATCGTGGAAGTAACTTATTGACGGTTTGGCATGAAAAAACTTTCAAACTGTTTCAATTCACCGCTAAAGTTTTCCCGGATAGCGTCGATATACCTTCTGACAAGAACCGTTAGACCGCAAACAGTATCTGCAAACAGTTAAGGAATTGCCGTGAAAATCGATGACCCGTTGAAAAAGACCGGCGGCCTCGGCCTCCCCGCCGCACCAGCCCGCACCGGCAAGGGTGCCGACAAGACAGCCGGCGTCAGCTCGACACCGTCCGAAACCGACAGCGTCCACCTGTCGTCGACCGCGCAATCGCTGACGCAGACCAGCGCCGGCGGCGTGTTCGACACCAAGAAGGTGGAAGAGATCAAGGCGGCAATCGCCAACGGCACGTTCAAGGTCGATCCTGAAAAGGTCGCCAACGGCCTGCTGGATACGGTCAACGACTTGATCCGCACGCGCAAGTAAGCAAGCAAGCAAGTAATAATCAGCCAGGCAGGAAGTCATGCAAAACCCAGTCCGCAATCCCGGCGACAGCCTCAATGAAGAACTCGCCGCGGGGAATGCCCTGCTGCAGTTGCTGAAGCAGGAGCAGGAACACCTGATCCAGGCCAACCTGGAGGGACTGACCGCGGCGATCGAAGAGAAGACCAAAACCGTCGCCCGCATGACCGAACTGGCGCTGGCACGCCATCGCAGCCTCGCCGCCGCCGGCTTCAGCGCCGACGAGACCGGCATGCTGGCATGGGTCAGGAGCGCGCCCGCGGAAGCCGGACAGACATGGAACGCGCTGCTGGACCTGGCGCGCGACGCCAAGGAACTCAATCGCACCAACGGCCTGCTGATCGGCCAGCACATGTCGCGCAACCAGAATGCCCTGAGCGTCCTGCAGGGCAACCAGGGCGGCGGCACCATGTACGGACCGACAGGCCAGACGACTTCCTCCGGCGGCAGCCGCACCCTGATCGTCGGCTAAGCTCCCCGGTCATAGGCTTTGCGCCGGCATCTCCCGGCGCCGTACCGAGCCCCGCCGTACTGAATCCTTTTCCTATTTTCTTTCCCTGCCCGGGACCGGGACTTCCGTTTCCGACTCGGGCAGATTCGACAGCACCATGATCGCCACCCGGCGATTGCGCATTCGCCCTTCCGCCGACTCGTTCGATTCCGCCGGTTTGGCCGAACCGCGGCCGACCGCCGTCAGGCGCGCCGGCGCCACGCCACCGTCAACGAACAGCCTGACCACGCTGGAGGCGCGCACCGCCGACAGTTCCCAGTTCGACGGATAGAGGGCATTGCTGATCGGTTGATTGTCGGTATGGCCTTCGACCTGGATTGCATGGTCGTCGTCCTTCAGCACGGAGGCTACCGCCCTGAGCGCTTCGGCACTGTGTTCCGCCACGCGCGCGTCGCCGGGCGCGAACAGCACGCTGGCATTGATTTCCACCGTGACCCCGCGCGCCGTCTGCGTTACCCTGACCTTGCCCTGGTCTACCAGCGGCGCCAGCACGCCGAGAATGTCGCGGGCGACGCCGGTCAGTTTCTCCTTTTCCCTGCGCATGTTTTCCGTCGTGCGCGGGCGTACGGGCAACGGCCGCGGCAAGCCCTGCACCACCTGCGGCGCCTCCTCCGGGGCCCGGATCACCTGCACGCCGCCGAAGGCATCGGTCAGGGCACTGGACAGTGTCCGGTATTTACCTTCATTAACGGAAGACAGCGCATACATCACCACGAAAAACGCGAACAGCAGCGTGATGAAATCGGCATACGAGACCAGCCAGCGGTTGTGGTCATCGCTATCGTCCTCATCTTCACGGTATTGCTTGCGCGGCATGGTGTCGAGCGATCAGCGGTAGGCCAGCATGCGCTCTTCGACGATGCGCACGTTGTCGCCATTGGCCACGCTGCAGAAAACATCGGTCAGCATTTCACGCCGGCGCACCTCGTCGGTGACGATGGACTTGAGCTTGTTGGCGATCGGCAGGAACACCAGGTTAGCGAGGCCGACGCCGTAGACGGTGGCCACGAACGCGACTGCGATGCCGCTGCCCAGCCTGGAGGGATCGGACAGGTTTTCCATGACCTGGATCAGCCCGAGCACCGCGCCGAGAATGCCGATGGTCGGCGCATAGCCGCCGGCAGCTTCCCAGATTTTCACCGCCTGGCGTTCGCGCCGTTCGAACGTGGAGACATCGACATCGAGTATTTCGCGGATCTTGTAGGGATGGATGCCGTCGATCACCATGCGCAAGCCCTTTTCGGTGAAAGGATCCGTGACGGCGCCGAGATGGCGTTCGAGGCTGAGCAGACCCTCGCGCCGGGCGGTGTTGCTCCAGGTGACGAGATCGCGCGAGATGCCGGCGCTTTTGTCTTCCGGCGGGCGGAACACCCAGCGCAGCATGGACGCGCCGCGCATCACGTTGCGGCTGCCGCTCTGCAGCAGCACCGCGCCGAGCGTGCCGACGGTAACGATCATGAAGGCGGCCGGCTGCAGCAGCGAATCGATACGCCCGCCCTCGATCATCTGTCCGAACAGGATGCCGGCCAGCGCCAGCAGCAGTCCGGCTAGGCTAGCCCAGTCCATGCCTGACCCTTGAGACGCGCGCGCATGCGGGCAATTGCCTGGCTGTGCAGCTGGCATACCCGGGATTCGGAGACGCCCATCACGGCGCCGATTTCCTTCAGGTTCATTTCCTGCTCATAGTAGAGCCCCATCAGGATTTTCTCGCGCTCGGGCAAGGCTTCGATCGCCTGGATCACTGCCTGGCGGAAGCCGCCGTTCATCAGGCTCTGCAGCGGATCGCCGGACTCGTCGA
Organism: Noviherbaspirillum album; assembly: GCF_035916955.1. NCBI lineage: Bacteria > Pseudomonadati > Pseudomonadota > Betaproteobacteria > Burkholderiales > Oxalobacteraceae > Noviherbaspirillum > Noviherbaspirillum album. The sequence goes on from NZ_JAWIIV010000018.1 coordinate 41,745, forward strand.
CGCAATAGCGGTCAAGGAAATGCTCGTTTTCGTCCTTCTCGTGGAAGTCTTCGTAATACACCAGCTGGTGGCCGCTGCCTTCGCTCAGCAGTCCCTGGTATTCGGTCAGCGACAGCTTCATCTCGGCGGCGATCTCCGCCTCCTTGGGAGGACGTCCGAGGCGCTGCTGCACCTTGTTCATCGCCTCTTCGATCTTGCGCATGGTCTGGCGGATGCTGCGCGGCAGCCAGTCGCTGCTGCGCAGCTCATCGAGCATCGCGCCGCGGATGCGCTGCACCGCATAGGTTTCGAACTGGGCGCCATGCGTGTCTTCATAGCGGCTCACCGCGTCCAGCAAGCCAATCATGCCGGCCTGGATCAGGTCGTCGACTTCTACGCTGGGCGGCAGCTTCGCTTTCATCTGGTGGGCCAGACGCTTGACCAGCGGAGCATGCATTTCCAGCAAGTGGTTCTTGTCGGATTTTCCGCTAACGGTATACATTGTGTTGATTCGTTTCGGATGCCCAGCCGGGCATCCATCCCAGAAATGCCATGTTATCGCGCCGCCGCCGCATCGGACAATACGAACTTTCCGGCCAGTCGGCGGAAGGCAACGGAAGCGCCCGCCAGCGGGAAGGCATCGACCACGGCGCGGCCGAGGTGCATGGCTTTCTTCAGGTGTTCATCGGGAGGCACCGAGCCCATGGAATTGAGCTTCACCGCCAGGTAACGATTGGCCGCCTGCGCCATGTTCTGGTACACGAGCTGCGCCTCCTTGTCGGAGGCGCCGGTCACCAGCAGGCTGAACGGGCGGCGGCCGAGCTGGCCGTTGACCCGCTTGATCAGCGTATAGGCGGCCTTGATCGATGCAGGGCTGTTCGACACCTGCACCACGATTTCGGTTTCCGCCAGCGCCGGAATGGCGAATGCGTCGTTGCCGTCGAGTTCCGCGTCGACAACCACGATATCTGCGCGCGCGGTCAGCACGCCGAACGCATCATCGAGGCGACGCGCGCCTTCGGTGCCGCTCTCGGGCAGCTTCTGCGCACCGCGCTTCAACGCCGCCACGCTGAAGCCCTGGGGCATGGGCTGCATCAGCTCGTCGAAGGCGCGGTCGTGCTGCGATGCCTGCAGCAGCGAACTTCCGCGCACCGCCTTCAGGCGCGAGGCGATGCCGTCCGCGCCGACGCAGGCGTCGAGCAGCAGCACGTCCCTGCCCGCCTGCGCCAGCGAGGCGCCGAGGTTGACAAGCATCGCGCCTTTTTCATCCGGCGATGCCGCCGACAGGAAAGTGAACACACGCGGCTTGGGGCCGGCCAGCATGCGGCGCAGGCCTTCGGCCTGGTCGAAATCGAAACTAGCCAAGTGTCACCTCGCGCAGGCTCTTGTCATTCATTGCATGAGCGGTATTGGCGATGACCAGCGGCAGCTCTTCATCGGAATACTGGAACGGCGCAGTCTCGCGCTTGAGCTTGAACGCGCGGTCGACCAGATAATGGGCATTGGGCACATGCAAGTCTTCCGGCACGCGCTGGCCGTTGGCCACATAGTAGAGACTGAGCTTCTGGCGGATCATTACGTCGAGCACGTTGCCGACGGTGGCTGCCTCGTCCAGCTTGGTCATGATGCAGCCGGCCAGGCCGCCGCCCTGGTAGGAGCGCACGACTTCGTTCAGGGTTTCGCCGGTGGAAGTCGCGGACAGGCAGAGCAGGCGCTTGACCGTGGATTCGGTGCCGGAAAGCATGGCAATCTGTTCGGCCACCATCTTGTCGCGCTGGCCCATGCCGACGGTGTCGATCAGCACGGTATGCTTGTTCTTCAGTTCGTCGAGGGCGATGCGCAGGTCGGTCTCATCCTTGACCGAATGCACCATCACGCCGAGGATCTTGCCGTAGATGCGTAGCTGTTCGTAGCCGCCGATACGATAGCCGTCGGTGGTGATCAGTGCCAGCTTGCCGGCGCCGTGGCGCATCACGCAGCGCGCCGCCAGTTTCGCGGTGGTGGTGGTCTTGCCGACGCCGGTGGGTCCGACCAGCGCATAGACGCCGCCCTTGTCGAGAATCTCGTTTTCGTTACCGATGATGCTGAGGTTGCGCGACAGCACCGACTTCACCCAAGTCAGGCAATTTTCGGCCGTCTCGTTCTTCGGCAGGTTCTGCGTGAGGTAACGCGCCAGGCTGGCGCTGAAGCCGGCGGAGAGCAGTTCGCGCAGGACGGCGGCCTTCGCCGGTTCGCGCTTTTGCTGGGTGCTCCAGGCAATCTCGGCCAGCTGGGATTCCAGCATGCCGCGCATGGAACGCAGTTCGCTCATCACTTGCGCCAGCTCGGCTCCGCCGTGGGATGCCGGTGCGGCATCGCGGCTGGCGGCAAGGGCATCGGCCAGGTTTGCGGCCTGGTTGTCGTCCGAGGAAGGCCTCGGCGATGACACCGGAGCCTGCCTTGCCTGGACTTCCTGCTGGCGGCCGGCGCCGAAGGCATTGAGCGTCGACTCCGACAGCGCCGGCCTTTCGACCACCGGCTCCGACAGCGACGACATGTCTTCGGGTGCCATCGCCAGGATCTCGATCATGCCGTTGATCGTCCTGTTGGAGAGGATGACGGCATCGGGCCCGAGCGCTTCGCGCACCTGGCGCCATGCGTCGCGGGACGAACTGGCGGAAAATTTTCTTACATTCATGCTTGGCCTCCAACCAGGCTGGTGACTCTAATTGTTTTTGAATCCGGAAGTTCCTGGTGCGACAGCACCTTGAGCTGCGGCAGAGCGCGGCGCAGGAAGCGCGCCAGCAACGCACGCAGCGGGCCGGGCACCAGCAGTACCGGTGTCAGTCCCATCTGTTCCTGCTGGCGCGCGGCCTGTTCGGCTTGCGCGGCGATGGTATCGGCCAGACCCGGCTCGATGCCGGCGCCGTCGGGGCCGCTGGACTGCAGCGCCTGCATCAATATGCGTTCGAGGCGGCTGTCGAGGGTAATCACCGACAGCTCGTTGGTCGCCGGGAAAATCTGCTGGACGATGGCGCGGCCGAGCGCGATGCGGACCATGGCCGTCAGCTCGTTCGGATCCTGCGTCTGCGCCGCATATTCGGCCAGGGTTTCGATGATGGTGCGCATGTCGCGGATGTGTACGCCTTCGATCAGCAGGTTCTGCAGCACTTTCTGCAGCGCCGACAGCGAAATCATCTTCGGCACCAGATCCTCGACCAGCTTCGGGCTTTCCTTGCCGAGGTGGTCGAGCAACTGCTGCACCTCCTGGCGGCCCAGCAATTCGGCGGCGTGCGAGGTGATCAGGTGGTTCAGGTGGGTGGCGATCACGGTGCCGGCATCCACCACCGTGTAGCCCAGCGCCTGCGCATGCTCCTTCATGCCGCCGTCAACCCAGGTGGCCGGCAGGCCGAAGGCCGGATCGGTGGTGACGGTGCCCGGGAGCGTGCCGTTGACCATGCCCGGATTGATCGCCAGGAACTGTCCGACATAGGCTTCGCCGGTGCCGACTTCCACACCCTTGAGTGTGATGCGGTAGGCCGCCGGCTTGAGTTCGAGATTGTCGCGGATGTGCACCGGAGGCGACAGGAAGCCAACCTCCTGCGCAAACTTCTTGCGGATGCCCTTGATCCGGCGCAGCAGCTCGCCGTTCTGGCCCTTGTCGACCAGCGGGATCAGGCGATAGCCGACTTCCAGCCCGAGCGTGTCGACCGGCACGATATCTTGCCAGGACGCCTCTTCCGATTCGGGCGGCGCAAGCGCGGCTTCCGGCACCGGCGGCGGGGCCTCTTCCTCTTTCTGTATCCGTTGCCTCATCAGATAAGCACCGCCGCACAAGGCGCCACCCAGCAGAATGAATGCGATATGCGGCATGCCGGGGATCATGCCCATGCCGCCGATGATGCCGCCGGTGATGTACATGACCTGCGGCTTGGCGAACAGCTGGTTGACCATCTGGCCGCCAATGTCCTGTTCACTGGAAACACGCGAGACGATCACGCCTGCGGCAGTGGAAATGATCAGCGAGGGAATCTGCGCGACGAGGCCGTCGCCGATGGCCAGCAGCGTGTAGTTCTTGAGGGCGGCATCGAAGGCCATCTCATGCTGGACCATGCCCACGACCAGTCCGCCGAAGCAATTGATCACGGTGACGAGGATGCCGGCGATCGCATCGCCGCGCACGTATTTGCTGGCACCGTCCATCGAGCCGTAGAATTCGGCTTCCTGCGACACTTCGGTTCGCCGGCGGCGTGCCTCCTGTTCGCCGATAAGACCGGCATTGAGGTCGGCATCAATGGCCATCTGTTTTCCCGGCATCGCATCCAGCGCGAAACGGGCACCGACCTCGGCGATACGGCCCGCACCTTTTGTCACCACCACGAAGTTGATGATGGTAAGAATGACGAACACCACGATACCCACCGTGTAGTTGCCGCCAATCAGGAAGTGGCCGAAGGCTTCGATCACCTTGCCGGCGGCGTCCGGGCCTTTATGGCCCTCGGTCAGCACCACCCGCGTGGAAGCCACGTTGAGCGACAGGCGCAGCATGGTGGAGACCAGCAGCACCGCCGGGAATGCCATGAAGTCGAGCGGCTTGACCGTATAGAGGCTGGTCAGCAGCACGATGATGGACAGCGCGATATTGAAGCTGAAGAACATGTCCAGCACGAAGGCCGGCAGCGGCAGCACCATCATCGCGAGCATCATGATGATGAGGATGGGCGCCGCCAGCGCCTTGCCTTGTCCGGACAACCATGCGGGCATTTTAAGGCTGTTCATTGCATGCGTCCGTCAGGTTTCTGCGACGCCGGATTGTGCGGGTCGAGCTCCGGCGGAACCGGGACGTTGTCCGGCGCTTCTGGGCGCAGGCCGCCGTGCTGGCCGTAGGCGCGCAGCTGGAATACATAGGCCAGCACTTCGGCCACCGCGGTATAGAGCGTGGCGGGAATTTCATCGCCGAGTTCGGCATGCTTGTAAAGCGCGCGGGCCAGCGGCGGCGCTTCGAGCAGCGCCACCTTGTTCTCCGCGGCGATTTCGCGGATCTTGGCGGCGACTTCATCGGCGCCCTTGGCCACGACTTTCGGCGCGCGCATCTTGCCTTCGGTGTATTTCAATGCGACCGCATAGTGGGTCGGGTTGGTCACGACCACATCGGCCGTCGGCACTTCGGACATCATGCGGCGCTTGGCCATCTCGCGCTGCAACTGGCGGATGCGCGCCTTCACATGCGGATCGCCGTCGGATTCCTTGGACTCCTGGCGAACCTCTTCCTTGGTCATTTTCAGCTTGCTCGCATACTGCCACAGCACATATGGCACATCGATCAGCGCGATCACAACGAGGCCGCAAACAATTGCGATGAAGCCGGTCACCAGCATGTCGCCGAGATGGGCGCTGCCTGACTGCAGCGGTTCGGTGGCCAGCGCCAGCATCGGTTCGAACTGACCCTTGATGACGAACCAGGCAATGGCGCCCACCAGCAGCGTCTTGCCGATGGCCTTGAGCAGTTCGACAAGAGAGCGCACCGAGAACATGTTGCCGATGCCGCTCATGGGATTAAGGCGGGAAAATTTGGGTGTCAGCGACTTGGTGGTGAACAGCCAGCCGCCGATCAGCAGCGGCGAAGCAATCGCCACGAGAAGGAGGAGTCCGGCGAACGGCAGCATCGCCACCAGCGCATCGAAAACCAGGGTACCAAGCCTCACCATGAGCAGGCTTTCGTCGAATGCGTGTTCCCGTTCCAACGACAAGCCGGATGCCAGCATGCGATTGAGACTGCGGATCATGCCCTCACCGGTAAACAACATTCCAAGGCCTGCAGCGAGCAGCACCGTGCAGGTGGCAAGCTCCCTCGATCGGGGAACGTCGCCTTCCTCCCGCGCCTGTTCCAGTTTTCTGGATGACGCTGGTTCGGTTTTTTCGAGATCGCTATCCTCGGACATTGCCGACTCCTGTTGCGAGCTTCCTCATGCGACGGACGACGCATTAAGGGCCAATAGGAAGGATTATTCTCGAAATAACAGTTTGACCATCCTCAAAACAAGTGCGGAATCCCCGTCTTATTCAGGATGATTGGCACGCGCTGATGAATGATCTGCAAGCAAGGATGTCATGACAAGTCAAAACGTCATGAGATTGGGGCCGGCAAGGCCGGCGGACACGACTGAATGCGGCGAAGCATAGTCATAGCGTAATACGCTGCGCCCAGGCCAGTGCCGACAGCTGGGCCTGATTCACCTGGCGGGCATCGATGCACAGCGAAGCTGCCATGTCTTCCACTGCCTTGCTGTGCAATTCGCAAGCCTCTGCCAGCGCAAGGAAAGGGCCGTAGATGCCTTCGCGGGACAGCAGCGCCTGGGTAACCGATTCGGAGAGCTGGATTTTTTCCAGCACGTCTTCCATCGGTACGCCAAGCAGCTTGTCGAGCAACGAGAACATGCCGGCGACGAACAGGTTCTCGGCCTCCTGCCGCGGCAGGAAGGTGCTGCCCAGGAGTTCAGCGAAACGGCCGCGCACGATGGCGGCATGCATGAGCACCGGCGAGTAGCCGGTGGTGGTCGCGGTGGCGAGCAGCAGCGCCAGCCAGCGGTACAGCGGCGAATAGCCGAGCATGGTCACCGCATGCTTGAGCGACTGAATCTCGCATCCCAGCCCGAAGCCGGCCGAGTTGATGTAGCGTAGAAGTTTGTAGGACAGTGCAGCATCCCGCTTGAGCACGCTTTCGAGTTGCTTCACATCGGCGTTCTGGCGCACCATGTCCATCAGCTGCAGGATCAGAGACTGCGCAGGATTGAGTTCACGCGCATGCTGGCCCGGTCGCGGCGTCAGATGCAGGTTGCCGACGAACGCGAGCAGGTCCAGCTTCTTGCAGACATCATAAGCCTGCCAGTTGTCGACACGACGCGCGACAAGACGTATGGACAGCGAATTCAAGGCGCGAAACTGCTGTACCTGCGCCGGAAAGTCCGGCGAATCAACGGCAATCTCGATATGCGTAAGGCAGCCCAGCACCGCCCTGTCGAGCAAGGAAATATCCACGTCGCGCACGGATATGCCATAACCTCGTTGACGCGCCGACCTGATCGCATCGCCCGCTCCGTCATCGAGCAGGTCGCCGCCCCGCAGCACGAGAATCGTGCCTTTCGGCGGCAGCGCGCAGATCGACTCATGCGCGAGCAGCGCGGGTTTTGCTTCAATGAAGATGACCTGGTCGCCGAGAAGCGCTCCGGAATCGGACTCGTTGAGCTGCTGCGCTACGAAACCTGCAAGGAAAAGAATGTCCGCATCGTCGCGCCCGGCATCCGTCGCGCGGCTCCCCTGCCAGGCGATTTCATACCCGAGAGCCCGCTCCTGCGGGTTGACCAGAGGTTCCCGGACGATGAATTTTTCTGCTTGCATGGAATGACTGTCCGTGATGGGAGAATATCGCTAATGAGCTGAATGCGGAACGCTGAATGCTGAATGCATGTTGAAAACGCAATGGAAGCACATTCATGCCAAGGTGGGCGCAGCTTGAAAGCAGGAGCGGTTCCTCGCGGGTTTCGCCGCAGCCGGCTCAGAAACCCAGGCTTTCCAGCAGATCGTCAACCTGTCCCTGATCCGACACCACGTCCGCGTTTCCGGCCGGGTTGATCTGGGGCCCGTTGAGCAAGCCATTGCCGTTACCGTTACCGGTGCCAGCATCGCGGCGCACTTCCTGCGGAGAATAATCCAGCAACAGCTGCACCAGCTGCTGCTCTATGCCGTGTGCGAGTTCCGTCACCTTCTTGATGACCTGTCCCGTCAGGTCCTGGAAATCCTGGGCCATCATAATGTCCAGCATCTGCTGGCGGGACGATGCCGCATTGGCACCTGTCTCCTCGAGATAAGCCAGGGTACGTTCCATCAGCTCCCTGGCGTGCGCCTCGGAGTGCGGCGCCTCCAGAGCCGAGCGCAGTTCTCCCGCGAGTGCCGATGCGCCGCTCTCGATGCTGTCTTGCATCGGCATTGCATTCTCGGTTGCGGTCAGCACGCGCTGCGCAGCCTGCTCCGTCATTTTCGCGACGTAGTCGAGACGGTCGCGGGCATCCGGGATGTCGTGCGCCGCCTTGGCAATGAGCTTATCGAAACCGAGTCCGCGAAGATTGTCGTGCAACATGCGCGTCATGTGACCGACGCGCGCGAGCATTTCATCCTGCGCCGCGAGATCGGCGTCCGTCTCCCGGGAGAGCGGCAGACTCACGTCAGGCTCCGACCTTTTCAAGTTTTTCGAAAATCTTCGAGAGTTTTTCGTCGAGCGTCGCTGCGGTGAAAGGCTTGACCACATAGCCATTGGCGCCGGCCTGCGCCGCCGCAATGATGTTTTCCTTCTTTGCCTCGGCGGTCACCATCAGCACCGGCAGCTTCGACAGTGCCGCATCGGCGCGGATATTCTGCAGCATCGTCAAGCCGTCCATGACCGGCATGTTCCAGTCGGAGATGACAAAATCGAACTGTTCGCTACGCAGCTTGGACAGCGCCATCGAGCCGTCTTCGGCCTCGTCGACATTCGTATAGCCCAACTCCTTCAGCAGATTGCGAACGATGCGACGCATAGTCGAAAAGTCGTCGACCACCAGGAATTTCGTATTCGGACCCGCCATGAATTACTCCATTGTTTCTGCAAAATGTTATCGACAAGCCGTTCTGCTGCAGACCCGAACGGTAGGGCCTCAGTATAAACTTTTCGCCTTTGATTATGCACTCAAAGCTGCTGGATAAGGTGAACGAGAATGCCGGTACCGAAACATTTTCGACACATTGCAACCGTATCGTGCATTTTTATCAATGCTTTGCCGGGCTTGGCCGCTCATGACAGCCGGTGCGCCCGGCACAGCAACATCACCCTCTCCCGAAGGACAGGATAAAAACCGTGGCCGCCCGCCGCCGCGAGTAACGCGCATATCAGTCATGCCTTCTCAAACACGCAGCGCCCTGCTGCTGTTCGCCGCAAGATGTGCCAGCACCATGCTCGGGAGCGCCGACAAGGCTCCAACTTCATGGGCGGCGCCTACCGCGATGGCTTCGCGCGGCATGCCGAACACGACGCATGAGGCTTCGTCCTGGGCGAAGTTATGCGCTCCGGCATTACGCATCGTCAGCATGCCTTGCGCGCCGTCCTTGCCCATGCCGGTCAGGATGACGCCGACCGCATTCTTGCCGGCGAAGCGGGCCGCGGACTCGAACAGTACATCGACCGAGGGGCGGTGCCGGTTGACCGGCGGTCCCTGGTCCAGCTGCGTCACGTAGTTGGCGCCGCTGCGCGCAAGCTGCAGGTGAGAATGACCCGGCGCGATGAAGGCATGGCCCGGCAGTACCCGCTCTCCTCCTTCCGCTTCCCTGACAGTGATCTTGCACAGGCTGTCCAGACGCTTGGCGAAGGACCGGGTGAACCCTTCGGGCATGTGCTGCGTAATCAAGATGCCGGGGCAGTCCGAAGGCATCTGCATCAGAAAATCCTTGATGGCTTCGGTGCCGCCCGTGGAGGCCCCGATGATGATCAGCTTCTCGCTGCTGGTCAGCGGATTGCGGATCTGAGGCAGGGCCTCGCCGGGCACGCGGGCCGAATCCTGCTGCGCGATGGTGCGCGCCTTGACTCGTGCCTTCGCGGCAGCGCGGATCTTGTCGGTGATCAGCTCCGCATACTCGAGCATGCCATTCTGAATCGAAAGCTTTGGCTTCGTGACGAAATCGACCGCACCCAGTTCAAGCGCGCGCAGGGTGATCTCGGAGCCGCGCTCGGTAAGCGACGACACCATCACCACCGGCATGGGCCGCAGGCGCATCAGTTTCTCGAGAAAGTCGAGGCCGTCCATGCGCGGCATTTCCACATCCAGCGTCAGCACGTCGGGATTGGTCTGCTTGATCAGTTCGCGTGCCACGATGGGATCGGGCGCGACGCCGACGACTTCCATGTCGGGCTGCTTGCGGATGATTTCGTTCATCACGCTGCGTATCAGCGCGGAATCGTCAACGATCAGTACTTTGGTTTTCATGACTATGGCCTTCTATTGATTCGGCCCGAAAAACGGTTCAATTTCGGGTCGCTGATCTCACCCTCTACCTCTGGGAGAGGGCCGGGGTGAGGGGATCCGGCCCAATATATTTTCTCGACGGATCCATAGGAAGCGGCGGATCGCGCCGTTCAACCCATGCCGCGGATCAGCCGAACAGTTCGATGTCTCCCGCCACCGGCGTCGACTGCAGCCGGCTCGCGTAATCCTGCTCGCGGTTCACCAGGGTATTGTTATTGAGTTGCTTGAGCTTCTTGACCAGCACCTTGCCGGAGCGCGGAAAGTAGTACACCTTGCGAGGGTGGATGTCGTTCAGGTCTTCGGCCACGATGCGGATATTTTCCGCACGCAGATAGTCGCGCACGAATTGGGAATTGCGCTCGCCCACATTGATGGCGACGAAACCTCGCAGCACGTTGCCGCCGCCGAATACCTTGGCTTCCAGGTTCTCGCGGCGCGCGCCCGCCTTCAGCAAGTCGTTGATCAGCACTTCCATTGCATAGGTTCCGTATCGCATGGAGGCCGACACCGGGCTGTCGGCATCGCCGCCGCTATCGGGCAGCATGAAGTGGTTCATGCCGCCGATGCCCGTGACGCGATCGCGGATGCAGGCCGAAACGCAGGAGCCGAGCACCGTCACGATCAGCATGTCCTTGCAGGTATAGTAGTACTCGCCGGGCAGGATTTTCGCCGCGTCGCAATCGAACGTGCGATCGTAGTAGACATTGGTGGCGAACTGCTCTTCGATTCCGTAGCTCATGAATTATTTCTCAATCCGGGATGCTGCGGCACGTTGCATGGCGGCCCCACGGGTTTCAAGTTCGTAGACAGTCTTGCCTTTCAGCTTGAAGGCGTCGGAGACGTAAAGAAAATTTTCCGAGTGGCCTGCGAAGAGCAATGCGTCCGGCTTCATTAACGGCGCAAAACGCGCCAGAATTTTACCTTGAGTCGGCTTGTCGAAATAAATCATCACGTTGCGGCAGAAAATGGCATCGAAGGGACCGCTTACCGGCCAATCCCCCGACAGCAGGTTGAGCTGCTTGAACGTCACCATCTGCCGCAGCTCGGGCCGCACGCGTACGAAACCCTCATGCTGCCCCTTTCCTTTCAGGAAGAAGCGGCGGGCACGTTCCGGTTCCATCTTATCGAGCCGGTCCATCGCATAGATTCCGGCGGACGCGGTGTTGAGCACATTGGTGTCGATGTCCGTCGCGATCACGTGCGACTGGGCTGCGGCCGGGCCGAGCGCTTCGCACAAGGTCATGGCGATCGAATACGGTTCCTCTCCGGTGGAACTCGCGGAGCACCAGACGGTGACGGGCTCCTTGCGCTTTCGTACATGCTCGGCGAGGATGGGAAAGTGATGCGCCTCGCGGAAGAAGGAGGTCAGGTTGGTAGTCAGCGCATTGGTGAAGGCTTCCCATTCGCCATCCTCGGGCCGGCTCTCCAGGCTGTCCAGGTAAGCCTGGAAGGAACGCGTACCGGTGGCGCGCAGGCGCCGTGCCAGGCGGCTGTACACCATTTCCTGCTTGCTATCGGCCAGTGCGATGCCGGCGCGCCGATGTATCAGCGAACGCACCCGCTCGAAATCACGCGACGTGAAATCGAATTCCTTGGAAGCTTCACTCTTGCCCTGTTTGATAACTTGCATTGGGTCAGACATCTTTCTTACCTGTTTCACAACTCGATCACTACTCGATCACTACTCGATCACAACTCGATTCCCGGCCGGTGCGGCCAGGATGCCGGCGCCGCGCGCCCTACCTGTTTCCCGGCTTCCTCGGCTGGGCCTGTACCGGCCGTATCGCCTTCAAAGCACGTGCCGGCTTGTGCTCGATTGCCGACGGCGCCGGCATCCTTGTTGCTGTCGCCGCCGCTGAGGAAGCTGCATTCGGCGCCAGTGCCGACGCTGACCGGTAACCGATCCGGAATCCGCCCCAGTGCCGGCCGTTCACATAGATCGGCGCCGACAGATCATGCATCACTTCGCCCGTATCCCGCTTGTAAGTCTGCAGCAGGAAGGGCTTGGTATTGGAGCCGCAACGGGATCCGGTGCGATCGTTGAAGATGCGCTTGGTCCTGTTATTGACAAGGTCGGTGTCGTAATCGCCTGTCAGCGGTTTCGAGAACTTCTTGTTATGCGTCGGGAAATAACCGTTATTGTCCACCGCGCCGGCATATGCGATCTGCGGCATGTTCTCGAGGATCTTTTCCTGTATCGCCGGCAGCGCGCGATCGGTAAAGCTGTCGAAACTGGTCGTGTGCTTGGGCGGATTGGTGTTGGGCACCGGCCTGTAGCTGCGGTCGAACAACGCGGCCTCGGTGATCTGGCCGCTGGCGATCGCCTGTTCGAACAGCTTGCCGATCTCGCGCGCGGCGCGCTGGGCCACGCCCTTGATCTCGTCATGCGAAGTCTTTGCGTTGGAACGCGCCAGCGCATCGAACAGGACTTCGCCACGCTCGGACAACATCATTGCCGAACGCGTCGCGCGCGGCAGCTCCTCTTCCGTGGCAAGCATGCCGTCGCGGATGCGCGATATGGCATCGGCGATCAGATGCGACGTTTCGACATGCTCGCGCGACGCGGTTGCGATCTGCTGGATCTCGCTTTCGGAAACGCCAGCCGAGCGCTCGATATTGCCTAGATAGCCATGCACCTTTTCCACGTTCTGCGCGGCGTCATTGACCTTCACCGTCAGCGCCGTCATGCCCGACGCGGCGCGTTCGGCTTCTTCATTGATTTCCCGCACCATGGCGCCGATATCGTCCGTGGCCGACTTGGTACGTTGAGCGAGCTGGCGCACTTCTCCGGCAACGACTGCGAAGCCGCGGCCGTGCTCGCCCGCGCGCGCGGCCTCGATCGCGGCGTTCAGGGCGAGCAGGTTGGTGCGCGCGGCGATTTCATTGATCACTTCGGTGATCACATGGATGCGGCGCGCCCGCTCCTGCAATTCGGACATCTGCTTCGATGCCGTCTGCGCATCCAGGCGCGCATTGCTGATGCGCTGCAATCCCTGGTCCACTTCCGCGCGGCCGGCCACGCTTTCCGCACGCACATCGGCGGCCACGCGTGAAGCGCGCTCCGCGTTGGCCGCGATCTGCTCCGTTGCGTCGACGGTCTGTCCGGCGCGAACGGCGATCTCTTCAGTTGTCTGCAGGTCCTGGTCGACCTTCTTCTTGATCGAATCGACGAAATAGGAGGTTTCTGCGGCGCCGATCATGATGTGGTCGACTTCCTCGCCAAGCTCGGCAACGCCGGACGCATCACCCGAGCCGGCTCTGCGGTAGGCCAGGAGGGCAATCAGCGCTGACGCCGACGATGCGAGCGCCGCAGCCGCGATCGGTCCCACGCTGTCGCCGCCGATCAAGTGGCCGAGCGCTCCCGCCGCCATGCCTCCCGTGATCGTGGCGACTCCAAGCGCGAGATATTGAACTGGCTTTCGTTTCATGATTTCCATTTCATCTCCCAAATAGGATGGCTACCGCATCGTTCTGCCTGCATCCGTTCCCCCTGATTCTCGTGCGGGACGGTTTATTTGTTCTGTTGCAAGGCCTTCTCTATTCTTATCGGCGCCCCGCATTTTGCCTTTAACGGAATTGCACGGGAATCAATAGACTCAGAATTCCTCCCAATCATCGCCGGTGCCGGCCGGTTGCCGTCGGGCGTCCGGCACTGCCGGCATCCTGCTTGCCGCCGGCCTGGATATCTGCGAACGCGCAGGCACCTTCGCTGCCTGCGCTGCCTTACCTTCAAGCCTCGATGCGGCAGCGCTTGCCACGACCGGCTTGGCAATCGCTGCGGGAGGCTGGGCATATCCGCTTCCTTCCTGCAGCTTGAATACCGCAACCGTCTGTGCCAAGGCGGCAGCCTGGTTCTGCATACCTTCCGCCGTCGCGGCGGCCTCTTCCACCAGGGCCGCGTTGCGTTGGGTCATTTCATCCATCTGCGTGATAGCCTGGCTGACTTCCTGGATGCCCGAGCTCTGTTCCTGGCTGGCGGCAGTGATCTCGTTCATGATGTCGGCCACATGCTTGACCGATGTGACGATCTCGTCCATCGTCCTGCCCGCCTCGTCGACCAGCTTGCCTCCGGCATCGACCTTCTCCACCGAGTCGCTGCTCAAGCCCTTGATCTCCTTCGCCGCGCCCGCCGAGCGCTGCGCCAGGTTGCGTACTTCCGCCGCCACCACCGCGAAGCCCCTGCCCTGTTCGCCGGCACGTGCGGCTTCCACCGCCGCGTTGAGCGCCAGGATGTTGGTCTGGAAGGCGATGCCGTCGATCACGCCAATGATGTCGACCACCTTGCGCGAGCTGTCCTTGATCGAGCCCATGGTCTCGACCACCTGCCCGACCACCTGGCCGCCGCGCACGGCGACGTCGGAGGCGGAAACCACCAGCTGGTTGGCCTGGCGCGCATTCTCGGCATTCTGCTTGACGGTGGAAGTCAGTTCTTCCATCGAGGAAGCGGTTTCTTCCAGCGAACTGGCCTGCGATTCGGTGCGGGAGGACAGGTCAGCATTGCCGGCCGCGATCTCGCGCGATGCCACGCCGATGCTTTCCGTGCCAGCCCGGACATTGCCGACAATCTGGGCGAGGCTGTCGTTCATCTGGCGCAGCGCATTGAACAGCTGGCCGATTTCATCGCGGCTGTTTTCCTCGATGCGCGAGGTAAGATCGCCGGTAGCAACGCGGCTTGCCACGGCCACCGCCTGGTTCAGCGGAACGATAATGCTGCGGGTGATCACCCATGCGAATACGCCGCCAACCGCAAGCGCTACCGCGCCAAGCGCGAACAGGAGCACCAGCAGTTTTCTGTCGGCATCGACTGAACCGCTCAGGACTTCATTCGTGGCAACCTGCTGCAGCGCCACCAACTTGTCCATTTCCGCAACTGCCTGCTGGTTCAGCGGATCGATGCGGCTCGCGATCACTTTCGCCGCGCCTTCACTGTTGAATGCCATGGCCTGGCCGATGGCATCCGTGAACGGGGCCGCTATTTCCTGGTCCAGCCTGGCGATTTCCGCGACAATCTTTTTCTCCGCATCCGTCAGGCCTAGCGCGGCCAGCTTGTCGCGCGCCTCCGCGTAGCGCTTGTTGTGCGCCTTGACGCGGGCTTCTTCCTTTTGCATCTCGCCCACATCGGACTGCAAGCCGATATTGCGCATGCCGACGCCGCCTTCGAGCAAGGCGCTCTTCATCGTCGCCACCAGCTGGCTCTTTGTATTCGAAGTTTCCAGCCCATCGATAAGCTTTTTCTTGTTATTCGTCGTCAGCACGTTGCCAATGACAATGCTCAGCACGAGGATGGCGAGAATGACGCCGAAGCCTGCCCCGAGACGCGCGCCGATTTTCAAGCTGCGCAGATTCATATAAGTGTCCCTCTCGCTTTTGGTACCGGCCGTTCCGGCAATATCGATTTGTACTTGTCTTGGAATAACCGAACGGACCATTCAGGCACCGTCCATTGCGTTCGGCGCAGCGGCTCCGCTTGACCGGCTTTCACGAGGAATATATTACCCCGAAGAAATGTCGCGAACCATCTTAAATGCTGAAAAAGCAGCATTATTTACAAGCGCAGCATGTGATCGGCAAAGAAAGCCACAGGAAGCGCCACGCCGCCACGGGATATTGACCGAGCAGGTGCGGCACCGAGAAAATGCGTTGTGAAATTGAAAAGAAAAAGGAGATGCGTGGTACCGCGCGCCTGTAGGCGGAAGAACGCCTTGAGACATTCCATGGCGAAGCCCGAGCGGCTTCGCTATGCGCCGGGCCGCAAAGTCATGCTGACTTTACGGCGTGATACGGACAATCAGAACTCTTCCCATTCGTCGCTGCTGCGGGAGGTTTTCGCTTTCGGGGACGATAAGGCGACCACCTTGCCGCTCCGAACGGCAGGTGCCGCGGCCGCACGCGCATCGGGCAGGACAGTGGAACGAGCCGGCTGGACAGCGGCCGATGCGGGTTGCATGCCGCCCGTACCGAGCTTGAATACGGCCACAGCCTGTTCCAGCTTGATTGACTGATCCTGCATGCTTCCGGCCGCCGCTGCGGCCTGCTCGACCAGGGCCGCGTTTTGCTGCGTCATCTCGTCCATCTCGGCAATCGCGCGATTGACCTCCTCGATGCCCGAGCTCTGCTCCTGGCTGGCGGCGGTGATCTCGTTCATGATGTCGGCCACGTGCTTGACCGATGTGACGATCTCGTTCATGGTCTTGCCCGCCTCGTCGACCAGCTTGCCTCCGGCATCGACCTTCTCCACCGAGTCGCTGATCAAGCCCTTGATCTCCTTCGCCGCGCCCGCCGAGCGCTGCGCCAGGTTGCGTACTTCCGCCGCCACCACCGCGAAGCCCCTGCCCTGTTCGCCGGCACGTGCGGCTTCCACCGCCGCGTTGAGCGCCAGGATGTTGGTCTGGAAGGCGATGCCGTCGATCACGCCAATGATGTCGACCACCTTGCGCGAGCTGTCCTTGATCGAGCCCATGGTCTCGACCACCTGCCCGACCACCTGGCCGCCGCGCACGGCGACGTCGGAGGCGGAAACCACCAGCTGGTTGGCCTGGCGCGCATTCTCGGCATTCTGCTTGACGGTGGAAGTCAGTTCTTCCATCGAGGAAGCGGTTTCTTCCAGCGAACTGGCCTGCGATTCGGTGCGGGAAGACAGGTCGGCATTGCCGGCCGCGATCTCGCGCGACGCCACGCCGATGCTTTCGGTGCTCACGCGCACCTGGCCCACGGTATGCGACAGGCTTTCGGTCATGGCTTTCAGCGCGGTGAGCAATTGCCCGGTTTCGTCATTCGACTTGATTTCGATGCGCTGAGAAAGGTCGCCGGAGGCCACTGCCTTCGCCACGCGCACCGCCTCGTTCAGCGGTGCGGAAATCGCGCGGATCAGCCAGAAACCGATCAGTGCCGCAAGGCCGACACCGAAGACCATGGCGGCAATCGACATGTTGCGAACCATGAGATACATGCTCTGCGTCTTTTCGAACTCCTTGCGCGCCACGCTTTCCTCATGCTTGATGAGGCCGTCGATGTGCTCCTGGAATTGCGCATAATGCTGGCTCATCGGCCCCTGCAGCAGTTCCATCGCCTGCTGCACATTGGCGGCACGCAAGGCATCGACGGTAGGCTTGAGGCCTTCGGCGACATATTTTTTGCGCATCTCCAGCGATTTGGCGGCACGTGCCTTTTCTTCCGCATCCAGGCCGTTCGCCATGAAGGTTTCCCAGAGCTTGTCGACTTCGGCGGAGCGACGGTCGACCTCATCCATGCGCTTGACGACCACGGCCGGGTCGCCGTTCATCGATTCGGCCACCGCCATGCGGTTTTCGTTCGACAAACGAACGATCTGATTGAGTTGCCCTATCGGGACCATGCGATCGTCGTAGATCGCCTTCAGTGACGAATTGGCCGTGCTCAGGCTCGAAATGCCGACGACCCCGCTGCCGACAAGCAGCAGCGACAACAGGCCTATGACGAAGACAAGCCGGGATTTGATGGTCAGGTTGTTAAACATTGTCTCTTCTACCCTCCGGGTGAGTGCTGAAGCGAATGGATACGCCGCGGCAGGGATTGAAGATCAATTGCGGCCCGATCCCGACCTTCCCTGCCTCCTGCTATCCATTCTCAAGTCTCCAGCATGCATGCCGGTACGTTGCCGGCATGCCGATTTTTATGGTGTGAGTGCTTCTTTTCTATGCTGCGCTATTTCTTTATTGCTGCTGTATCGGTGCCGAGCCGGTTCCAGGCTGTCCGGGCCGACAGGCCCTGGGCAGGCTTTTCGCTCAGGCGGCGAGCTGTTCGATCAGGCCCATTTCGGCGCTGGACATCAGCTTGTCGATGTCCACCAGGATCAGCATGCGCTGATCGATGGTGCCCAAACCGATGAGGTAATCGGTATTGAGCGCGGTGCCCATTTCCGGGGCCGGCTTGATCTGCTCGGGCGAGAGCGTGATGACGTCCGACACGCTGTCGACCACCATGCCCACGACGCGTCCGCCGATGTTCAAAATGATGACGACAGTGAACTGGTCGTAGGTTGGCTCGCCCAGGTTGAACTTGATGCGCATGTCCACGATCGGCACGATGATGCCGCGCAGGTTCACCACGCCTTTGATGAAGTCGGGTGCATTGGCAATACGGGTTACGGTTTCATAACCGCGGATTTCCTGAACTTTGAGAATGTCGATGCCGTACTCCTCCTTGCCCAGGGTGAAGGCGAGGAATTCCTGGCCGGCGATATCCTTGTCGGATTTGTCTCCGGCAGCCGGAGCATTCATCTGTACTGCTTGTGTCATGTTGAGGTCCTAATCAAGAAGTATAGGAAAATCAGGAAAAAATCGATTCGTCAGCAAGCTGACGACTGGATCGCAGCAGGGCCGCGACATCGATGATCAGTGAGACGCCGCCGTCGCCCAAAATGGTGGCCCCGGATATGCCGGCCACCTTGCGGTAATTCGATTCAAGGTTCTTGACCACCACCTGCTGCTGGCCGACCAGCTCGTCAACGAACAGCGCGGCTTTCCTGCCTTCCGATTCGAGGATCACCACGATGCCTTGCGAAGGATCCGAAAAACGCGGTTCGATGCCAAACATCTGGTACAGCGGGATCAGCGGCAGATACTCTCCGCGTACCTTGACCACGCGTCCCTGGCCGCTGATCTCCTTGACATCCGCGGGTTCGGGCTGCAGCGACTCGACCACGTAGCCGAGCGGCAGGATGTAGATTTCCTCTCCTGCCTTGATCGACATGCCGTCGAGGATGGCCAGGGTCAGCGGCAGGGAAATCGAGATGGTGGTGCCGAATCCCTTGGCCGAACGGATATCCACCACTCCGCCCATGGCAGTGATATTGCGCTTTACCACATCCATGCCGACGCCGCGTCCCGAGACGTCGGTCACGGCGTCGGCGGTGGAAAATCCTGGTGCGAAGATGAGCTGCCAGACATCCGCATCCGTCATCGTGTCGGCGACGGGCAGCCCCTGCGACCTGGCCTTGGCCAGGATCTTGTCCCGGTTCAGGCCGCCGCCGTCGTCGGTGACCTCGATGACGATATTGCCGCCCTGATGGCCGGCAGACAGCGACAGGCGGCCACGCTCGCTCTTGCCGGCCGCCTTGCGCACCTCGGGCATTTCGATGCCGTGATCGATACTGTTGCGCACCAGGTGGGTGAGCGGATCGACGATGCGCTCGATCAGGCCCTTGTCGAGCTCGGTAGCGGCGCCGTGGGTCACGAATTCGATGCGCTTGCCAAGCTTGCTGGCAAGGTCGCGCACCATGCGCGGAAAACGCGAGAACACGTAATCCATCGGCATCATGCGGATCGACATCACCGCTTCCTGCAAGTCGCGCGTATTGCGCGTCAGCTGGCTGACACTGTTGAGCAGCTTCTCGTGCAGCATGGGATCGAGCGTGCTGGTGCGCTGCTCGATCATGGCTTGGGTAATGACGAGTTCGCCGACCAGGTTGATCAGCTGGTCCACCTTTTCGATGCCGACGCGGATGGAAGACGTCTCGGCGTTGTGATTCGCCTTGTCCGTCTCGCGCTTTGCGGCTGCCTTCTTGTCGACCAGCGCTGCGCTCGCCGCTTCCTGCTGCAGGACGGCTGCAGCCGCCGAAGCCGCCGCGTTTGCTTCGGTTTCCTGCGACTCCTTCCGTACCGGTGGCTCGAATCCTTCAAAGAAGCCGTAACCTTGCGCGGCTTCCTGCGCGGCCTTCGCCGCGGCGCGCTGCTGGTCGGTCTGCGCCTCGCCCGGCTCGATCGGATCGAAGAAGCCGTAACCTTGTGCCTCTTCCTGCGCGGCCTTGAGTTCCGCCGCGGTCATCTGTTGCGGCGGCGTTTCCTCGAGAATCTTCAGTTCATCGGTATCAACGATGAAGGAGCAGATGGAAATGATTTCATCGCGGCTGCTGCCGCCGACAAGCGTAAATATCGTATGGCCGTCCGGCGCCGTTTGCCTGGCGGCCTGCCCAAGCAGCCCAAGCTCCGCGAACAGCGCATCGACGTCGCGCTCCGCGATCTTGGGCAATTCGATGCGGAAGCAACGCGCGCTGCCGTCGGACGGAATAATGGCGGATGGCTGCCTCGGCGCCATCTCCAGCGACGCCGCCGGCGCCGCCTTCGGCACCTCGCCCTCGGACAGCGACTCCAGCATCATGCGGGCATCGGCAACGGCTTCCTGATCGACCGGCGTTTGCAGGCGATGGCCGTCGAGCTGCATCTTCAGCACGTCCTTGGCCATGAGGAAGGCATCCACGTGCTCGGCCGACAAGGCCATCTCGCCCTTGCGTATCTTGTCCAGCAGCGACTCCAGCACATGGGTGACCTCCGTCAGGTCATTGAGACCGAACGTGCCGGCGCCGCCCTTGATCGAATGGGCGGCGCGGAAAATGGCATTCAGATCCTCTTCGTCCGGGGACGCGATATCGATTGCCAGGAGCAGTTTTTCCATTTCTGCGAGAAGTTCTTCGGTCTCGTCAAAGAACACCTGGAAGAACTGGCTCATATCAATGGTCATATTGGAACTCCGTGATCTACGCTCTACTTGGTTGCAGTGATGGCGGCGGGAACGGCCTCAGCCGATCACCTTCTTCACGACTTCCGTCAGGCGCTGGGGATCGAAAGGCTTGACCAGCCAGCCGTTGGCGCCGGCGGCCCTGCCCTTGGATTTCATTTCATCGCTGGACTCGGTGGTCAGCATGAGAATGGGCACTTTCTGGTAGGTCGGCAGGCCGCGCAGCGAACGGATGAGGCTAAGCCCATCCATGCGCGGCATGTTCTGGTCCGTCAGCACCAGGTCGAACACCTGGGTCTTCGCCTTGTCGAGGCCGTCCTGCCCGTCGACCGCCTCGGTGACCTGGTAGCCGGCTGCCCGCAGGCTGAACACGACCATTTGTCGCAGCGAACCCGAATCGTCTACCGCCAATATCGTTTTTGCCATTTTCTAACTCCTGCTGTTTGTCCTGCTGTTTTCGTTTCCGGATCGGTCCGGTTTTCCTGTATTGCGTACGCGTGAAATATGGCGCTCAGAACAGCTCGACGTCGCCGCTTTCCATGTGCGTTTGGCAAACCGCCTTCCACAACGCGCTTTCCAGCTTGACGCTCTGCTCCTCGAGCACCTTGTTGATCGCGTGGAGCGAAACGACGATTTCTTCCGCATTGCTGTCGGAGATACCGGAACTGCCCGCCCCCAGGCCGCCGAGCACTTCCCGTAAACCGCTCACGCGCCGCACCGTTCTGCCGATCAGCTGGCCGGTCATGTCCTGGAACTGCAGGCCGGTGACCGCTGAATTGACGTGCTGGCTGATCTCGGCATGGCGCGCCTTCAGCTGGCCCGCCAATTCCGGCGTCAGCGACACGCCCGACAGCAGCAAGTCGATCGTCGCCTGCTGGGAAGTGACCGCTTCATGGATTGCCATGAAACTGGCTCCCAGCTTCTCGATCGCCTCGCCGAGCAGCAGACTGGTTTGCGCCAGGTCAGTCTCGACTTCGTTCAAATGCTGCGTGCCATGATCCGACAAATTGGAGAGCAGGTTCTGCACCTGCGAGCCCAGCTGTTTCTCTTTAGTCATGGAAATGTCCCGTCCCCACCCCGTTAGTCCGTCGACCTTATTGCGTCGACTGCTGACGACCATCCTTCACTTGACCGGCTCCGGTTTCGCAACCGTGCTACCTATGTCCGGCTTCACCTGAGATGCAGCCTGCACCTCGATCGTGCTGCCATCCTTCAATGCACTTTCCTCCGCCTTGCGGTTCATTACGATGATGCTGATGCGCCGGTTGATCGGATTGAGCGGATTTTCCTTGTCGAACAGGACTGCGGACGACAAGCCGACCACCCGCAGCACCTTGCTTTCATCCATGCCTCCGGCCAGCAATGCGCGCCGCGACGCATTGGCGCGGTCGGCCGACAGTTCCCAGTTGCTGTAACCCTTTTCGCCGTTCGCGTACGGCGTGGCATCGGTATGTCCGGAAAGACTCACCCTGTTGGGCATGTCGTTCAGTGCGCGCCCGATTTCATACAGGATGTCCTTGGTGTAGGGCTGCAGCTCGGCCCTGGCGAGCGCGAACATCGGCCGGTTCTGTTCGTCGACGATCTGGATACGCAATCCGTCGGTGGTGATATCGATTAGCAGCTGGCTCTTGAACTGCCGCAGCGCCGGACGTGCCTCGATCGCTTCCTCGATCCGGGTTTTCAGGCTGCGCAAGCGAGCAAGTTCGGCGCGTTCGAGCTCCTGCTGCGCTTCCTTCAGATGCGCAGCCTGGAGGTTGTAGGTCTTCTTCATTTCCGGGTCGTCGCCCTTCTTGACCTGGCCGTCCTTGCGGGTGAGATCCTTGCCGCCGCCCTGGACGAGGCTGGAGCTGTCGCCGGAACCGGAGCCGCCCGACATCGCCACCTTGAGCGGCGTCTTGAAATATTCCGCGATGCCCTGCAGATCGCCCTTCGCGGTGGAACCGAGCAGCCACATCAGCAGGAAGAAGGCCATCATCGCCGTCACGAAGTCGGCATAGGCGATCTTCCATGCACCGCCGTGATGGCCGCCTCCACCCTTCTTGATGCGTTTAACGATAATCGGGCGTAAGCCTTCGTCAGCCATGTCTCGCGTTGCCTGTCGTGTCTCGAGGTGTTACTTGGATTTGGATGACTTGATGTGCTCTTCAAGCTCGCTGAACGACGGACGCTCGGTCGAAAAAAGAACCTTGCGGCCGAATTCCACCGCGAGGGCCGGAGCATAGCCATTCAGGCTGGCCAGCAGCGTCACTTTGACGCACTGGAACATTTTCGACGACTCATGCAGCTTCTGCTCCAGCAGACCGGCCAGCGGGCCTACGAAGCCGTACGCCAGCAGAATGCCAAGGAAGGTACCGACCAGCGCCTTTGCAATCAGGATTCCCAGTTCCGAGGGGGGCAAGCCGACCGACTCCATGGTGTGCACCACACCCATCACCGCTGCCACGATGCCGAACGCAGGGAGGCCGTCGCCCAGCTTGGCCACGCAGTGGATAGGCACCTCGGCTTCGGCATGATGGGTATCGATCTCGTTGTCCATCAGGTTCTCGATCTGGAAGGCATCCATGTTCCCCGACACCATCAGGCGCAGGTAATCGGTCATGAATTCGACGATATGATGGTCCGCCAGGATGCCCGGGTATTTGCTGAAGATGGGGCTTTGTTCCGGCTCCTCGATATCGCCTTCAATCGACATCAGGCCTTCCTTGCGCACCTTGCTGAGAATTTCGAACAGCAGGGTCATCAATTCCATGTATAGGGCCTTGTTGTACTTCGAGCCCTTCAGAACGGAAGGCAACGCTTTTATCGTGGCCTTGATGGATTTTGTGTTGTTACCGACGAAGAAAGCGCCAAAGGCTGCGCCGCCGATCATCAGCAATTCGATCGGCTGGAAAAGGATGGCTGCATGCCCGCCCGCCAGAATAAAACCGCCGAACACGGAACCACAAACGATGATGTATCCAACAATGACTAACAAGGGCCGCGCTCCGGTTTGATGACTGATGTTCTGCAGGCGCTTTGCAGCAATGCGCCTGTCAGAACCGGTACTCTGGTTAGGTATATTTCCTTAGTTCAACCATTTTGCCAATTCAGGCTGTCCTTCACAACCATTCTCTGCGCAGTTGTGGTCAAACGTGCCTGCGCAGGCAGGGTTCATCGGAAAATAACGGCCGAATCCGCTCGAACTTGAACCGGATTGCATCTTGTCAGCGGTTGAGACCGGATCAGCGATACCAGCCGAACAAGGCATCATGACCGCCACCGGGATACAGGACCAGCTGCGGCTCGACGCCGGGCATCGCGAATTCATGGCTGAGGAGCAGGCTTCCGGGCTTCATCTCGGCTTGCGCCTTGCTGACGAGCGCGGGCATGGCTGCCGGCGAAAGGTAGGCAAAGATCACGTCATAGTCGCCAAAGTCGAGGTCGGCATAGTCGCCTCGCAGGAAGCGCCCCCGGCTGCGACGCAAGCGCGCCCGCACAAGACTGGCGAACCATGGCAGCGGAGCGAGTTCGATTCCCTCGAACCGTCCATCGGGAAAGCGCCGGGCGAGATGCATCGTCAGGCCGCCGAAGCCGCTGCCGATATCGATGAAGCGTGCCGGGCGGTCCTGCGGCAGCAGCCGCTCGACTTCCCGCCAGACAGCCAGGTTTGACGGATAGTAGGGAACCTGGGTGCGGAAGGTGCTCCAATACAGAACGAGCAGCAAGGCGAATGCGGCCAGGAAGATCCATGACGGCAAACCGAACGACAGGACCAGCACCACGGAAATGGGAAACAGGCATTGAATGGCCAGCCACCAGGGCGCGAGCCGGCGCCAGCGGGTAAGCGCGGCGGCGATGCCGCCCTGCAGCAGCATGGCCGTGGCCACATTGAGCTGCATGCCGAAGCGCGGCAGCACGTGAAAAGCAATGCCCAGAGTGATCGGCAGTGCAATGCACTGAATGAGAAATGCCTGGACCGCGGGAGGAATAGTAAGCAACCGGCGCGGCGAGGCGCCCGGCTGCGAGCGCCTGCTGATCATGGAGCGTGATTGAAATGAACGGGCGGCGTTCAGGCCTGGAACAGCGGCGCGGACGTTCCCGCACTTTCTTCCTTCAGCTTCTTGGTCTTGCCGGCGCGCGAAGGCATGTGGCAAAGGCCGCATATGTAGTCATTGTGCAAATCCAGGCGGTGCACGACGAAGTCGCCGCCGCACTTGCTGCAGCATGCGGTTTCCAGCATCTTGCTTTCGAAGAAGCGGACAAGGGTCCAGGCGCGGGTAAGCGACAGTACGGGCTCGCCGGACGCATCCGGCTCCACCTGCTCGAGATAGAGCTTGTAGGCCTTCATGATGGCCTCGATGCCCGAGATCTGCGCGTGCTCGACCAGGTATTTGTGAATATTGATGAACAGGGACGAATGAATGTTTGGCTGCCAGGTAATGAACCAGTCGGTCGAGAACGGCAGCATGCCCTTCGGCGGCGACACACCCTTAAGCTCCTTGTAGAGCTTGAGCAGTCGTTCACGCGAAAGCGACGTCTCCGATTCGAGCAACTGCAGGCGCGCGCCCAGATTGATCAGTTCGATCGCAAGCTGGATGTCCTGCGCTTCCGTCACCACGCTCTTTTTCGTCATGCTGTCCTCTTGTCATGCACCAAACCCGAAGCGGCAACGCCGTTCAGGACAATTCCTCGACCTTCTGCCCCGCCATCAGGATGGCGCCGTGCGTCTGCGACAGGCTGCGTCCCTTGCTGTAATTGGTCAGCATGCCAAGGATCGCGCCATCGTCGAAACGGAAGCGCGCCAGCATCATGTTGGTACCGGCAAGCTTCAGTATCTGGGCATTGTTCAACCCCTCGAGCAAGTCCGCCATTTCACCGGTGATACCGAGCCGGAATACCGCCGCCGCCTTGTCAGAACGAATCATCTGCTGCGCCAGCATGAGGTAACTCAAATTGGCGTCCCGGATTTCTGCCAGCATGTCGTTCGTCGTCATCTTGAACCCCTATCAACTTTGGCTGCAGTTTCCTGTTGGCACTGCATTGAGAGTGATTCTGAACGCGGACGAAAATTGGGAAAATCGGAGTGCACCCATATTTCGCGTCAGACGAGGGGTAAGGCGGATTGTCGGCGTTTGTCTTACAAGCGCCGAGCATGCCGATGGCCGCGCTTCTTTCAAAGCCCGGAGAGTGGCTTGGCGCTTGGGTTGCAGCTGAATCAACTGCAATGTTTGCCGGCCTTGCCGAAGGGAAAATTTTTAAAAAACTTGCCTGCTCCGTCCGCCTTGCCACCAACAAAATTTCTATTTTTGCCGGATACCGCAGTCGTCGAACGCATGGCTTTGTTGTATTACGGCAGCAAAACGCCGAACTTTAGGGTTGCGGAAAAAAATATTTGAAAAAGCTTCCGTCTGATTCCTTAACGGCAGAGGTTTTGCCCAATTTAGGGCCTTGGTCGCAATTTTTGCGTGACCTCTGTTTCTACGGTTTTCAAATCGGTTGCCAAAGATGCAAACCGGAAAAATATTTGCGCGGCATCGGGCACTTTCAATACCTGCCGCCTGTCTTCCGCTGAGCCTCCAGCCATGTGGCCGGCAGCCACCACCGACCCAGCATTGACAGGTGCGCAATGCGGCTTTCCGCCAAGCGCGCCGCCATTCCATTCAAGGACGAGACATGAGCGCAGTACTGCAACCCCGATATGATCACTTCGATACCGCCGACATCATGCGCGGTCTTTATGGCGATGGAATCATTGGCCTTAAAGGCGCGTTCGAGCGCCATTGGGTGGAAAGCCTGCGCCAGGATATCGACATGCTGTTTGCGGAGGCGCTGAGGCGCCCGGGCGGCGCCCTCGGCCGCGGGCCGAACCGCTTTTATGTGGAAGTGCATCCGGAACGCATCCGCGGCTTCGTCGACCTCATCACCCATCCATGGGTAGTTGCCGTCTGCACAGCCGTTCTCGGCCCGGAATACCGGATTGTCGAAGCCGGCTTCGATGTCCCGGGTCCGGGAGCGGCCAACCAGCCATGGCATCGGGACTTTTCCATGCCCGATGCCACGCGCGTCGGCCGCCGCCTCAACTCGCTTGCCTTCAACATCACAACGGTTGACGTTGAAGAGGACATGGGCCCATTCGAAATCGCGCCCGGCACGCAATGGGATGAATTCGAGGGATGCGACAAGGGCATGTTCCCGCCGCCCTCGCACTATCATCGCTACGAGGCGCGCGCGCAGCGCAAGTACCCGAAGATGGGGGACATCTCGGCGCGCTCCGCGTTGGCGATACACCGCGGCACCGCCAACCGTTCCGACAAGTCCCGGCCGGTGTTCGTGCTCGGGGTCGACGCGCCTGATGCCACCAACGCAAAGCATCATGACATGCAATTCACTCGGAACTATTACGACGCCCTGCCGCAGCAGGCACGGTCCCACCTGACCTGCCGCATCGTCGACGAGCTCGAACACGTGGTGCAGGCGCATACGATCGATGGATTGATCAAGGGCGTTGATTGACGCTTGCCGTGCGCCCTGCCCGCTTCAATGAAAAACGCCCCTTGCGGGGCATTTTTAAATCCTTGGCGGAGACGGAGGGATTCGCCTACATTCCGCAGGCCGCGACTGGGCTTTGCATGCCCAGTCCTTCGAATCCCGATCGCGCGCAATGCGCGCTCCCGCTCCACCAAAAAAAATGCCCCTTGCGGGGCATTTTTAAATCCTTGGCGGAGACGGAGGGATTCGAACCCTCGATACAGGTTTAAGCCCATATGCTTCCTTAGCAGGGAAGTGCCTTCGACCTCTCGGCCACGTCTCCACACATGAAACGCGCTTGCGCTTGCTTCACTGAAGTCCCGCATGATAGCGGCTCGAGCGGGATTGGTCAATGAAACAATGCAATCAGTCGAGATGGATCAAGCTTTTTCCAGATCGAATGCCTTGTGCAACGCACGGACAGCCAATTCCATGTACTTCTCGTCGATCAGTACGGAAATCTTGATTTCCGATGTCGAGATCATCTGGATGTTGATGCCCTCTTCCGACAGCGTGCGGAACATCTGCGATGCAATACCGACATGGCTGCGCATGCCGACGCCGACCACGGACACCTTCGACACCTTCGTATCGCCGACGATGCTGCCGGCGCCGATGTGCTCGCGCACGCTCTTGTTGAGCACGTCCATCGCCTTCGCGTATTCGCCGCGGGGTACAGTGAAGGTGAAGTCGGTCTTGCCGTCGACGGACTGGTTCTGAATGATCATGTCGACTTCGATGTTGGCATCAGCCACCGGACCGAGGATCTGGTAGGCAATGCCCGGCTTGTCCGGCACGCCCAGCACGGTGATCTTTGCTTCATCGCGGTTGAACGCGATACCGGAAATAACGGCTTGTTCCATGTGTGTATCTTCCTCAAACGAAATCAGGGTGCCGGAATTGGCTTCCTCTTCCAGCGACATGAGCGGATCGGTCAGCGACGACAGCACGCGTGTCGGGACCTTGTAGTTGCCTGCGAATTCGACCGAGCGGATCTGCAGCACCTTCGAACCGAGCGAAGCCAGCTCGAGCATCTCTTCGAAAGTCACGGTCTTGAGGCGGCGCGCTTCGGTGACGACGCGCGGGTCGGTCGTGTAGACGCCGTCGACGTCGGTGTAGATCAGGCATTCCTGCGCCTTCAGCGCGGCCGCGACCGCGACTGCGGAAGTATCGGAACCGCCGCGGCCAAGCGTAGTGATGTTGCCTCGGTCATCCACGCCCTGGAAGCCGGTAATGATGACGATCTTTCCCTCGCCGAGATCCCTGCGCACCCGCTGGTCGTCAATCGACTGGATGCGCGCCTTGGTATATGCGGAATCGGTCTTGATGGGAACCTGCCAGCCGGCATAGGACACGGCCTGCTTGCCGATGGACTGCAGCGCCATGGACAGCAAGGCCACCGACACCTGTTCGCCCGTCGAGGCAAGCATGTCGAGCTCGCGCGGATCCGGCTGCGGCATGATGTCTTTCGCGAGCGCGATCAGGCGGTTGGTTTCGCCGGACATTGCGGAGGGCACCACAACGATTTGATGACCTGCGTCGTGCCATTTGGCGACGCGCTTGGCGACATTCTTGATGCGCTCGGTCGAGCCCATGGAAGTGCCGCCATATTTGTGGACGATTAAAGCCATAAGGTGGGAAAGATACGCTGAACGAAGAAAAGAAATTTTTTGATAAAAATCAACCCTTTACTTTACCCGCTGCTCGTCCCAAAGGCAAGTCCGCGCCGTAGAAATAGCGTTAGCGAAATGAAAAAACCGTTGAAAATGCGGTCGTTTTCAGGCCGGTAAAGCTCAGATCGGATCCGCCAGCCACCGTAGCGCGATGCCTCCGTCCCTGTCGCAATGCTCGCCATGCCAATGCATGCCGATACCTGCGGCATACAATATGTGCCCTGCCGCGGTGATGATGGGAAGCCGCTCGCGTTCCCAGTGCGGCACGCCCAGCGCCTGGTAGTGCTGCTTGAGCGTGCGCGTCGGGCGGTTGGCAGCCAGCCTGAGTTTGTCGCCCGCCTGCCTGAAGCGCAACTGCAAAGCCTGTTCCCGCAGCCACGCCGTGTCGAGACCCCGGCTTGCATGTTCGAATTGCAGCGTGCCTCCGTAACGCTCGAAGCGGCACGCACCCTCGCCGCTCCACCTGAAGTCGATGGCGGGCATGTGCAGATCGTTGTCGTCGAAGCGGCGCGTGAGGTGGATACGGTCGCGATGGCGGCGGATCTCGCCGTCGGCATGCGTGACCCGAATGCGGGCATCATCCTTGGCGCTGAAAATCTGGATACGCATCTCATCCAGCCAGGCCGATGCCGGCATGCGCAGTCCTCGCAATGCGAACCAATGGCGCAGCAAATTGTTGCAGCGGTCCTGGCTCAAGGACTTGAGAGCGGAAATCACGAGAGCTTCTCCGTCACTACAGGCTTCCAGGTCTTGCGCGGCCACTTCATCGAGAATGCGCTGTGCGGCCTGGGCATGGGAGGCGGCTCGGGCGATGCGCTCCTGGTAGCCGCTGAAATGGTCGCCGATGACCGGCATCACGCGATGTCTCAACGCATTGCGCGCAAAGCGGGGATCTGCGTTCGACTCGTCCTCGATGTGCCCGATGCCGTGCGTTGCGGCGTAACGCTCCAGGTCGGCGCGCGAGCTGCCGAGCAATGGGCGCCCCATGAAAACACGGTCGCTGCCGAGCAGGCCTGGTGCGCTGTTGGCGGCATCCATGCCGGACAATCCCGCCACGCCTGACCCCCTGAATAACTGAAGCAATACGGTTTCGGCCTGGTCGTCCTGGTGATGCGCTGTGAGCAGGAGCGGAACGGCCCGGGCTTCGCATAGTTCGCCGAGTGCAGCGTAGCGCGCTATCCGCGCAGCCTGTTCCACGCCCTGTCCGCGCACCCCGTCGAGCACAATGCGGCGCACGTCAAGCGGCACGCCCAGCTGCTCGCACTGCCGCTCGCAATGCAGGAGCCATGCGTCCGCATGCGGACTCAGTCCGTGGTGAACATGGAAGGCGTGCAGTCGCAAACCGCGATTCAGGGCATGCGCATGTGCGAGGTGCAGCAATACCGTGGAATCGAGTCCGCCGCTGTACGCCACGGCCATCGCGGCCGATGGGCCGCCGGCTTCGGGCAGGCATGCAGAAACGCGCGCACGGATCGCTCCGAGCGCGCGTTCGAATTTTGCATTGGGACTGGCGTCGACTGCCGTGGACTGCCTGCTGGACACGTGGATTCCGGTACGCGCTTATTCCGGCGAGGAGATTTCCTTGAACTTGCCGTAGCTCATGAGCTTCTCGTGGCGGGCGGCCAGGAGGTCCTTGGTCTTTACGCCCTGGAACTGCCTCAGCGAATCGGCCAGCGCGCGCTTGAGCATCACGGCCATCTGCTTCGGATCGCGGTGTGCGCCGCCCAGGGGCTCATTGACGATCTTGTCGATCAGGTTCATTGCCTTGAGACGGTGAGCGGTCAAGCCGAGAGCATCGGCCGCATCGGAGGCGCGCTCCGAGGTCTTCCAGAGAATCGATGCGCAGCCTTCCGGCGAGATTACCGAATAGGTCGCATACTGCAGCATCAGCACGGCGTCGCCGACGGCGATGGCAAGCGCCCCGCCGGAGCCGCCTTCGCCGATGATGGTGGCAATCAGCGGCACCTTCAGTTCGGCCATCACATACAGGTTGTGGCCGATCGCTTCCGACTGGCCGCGCTCTTCCGCGTCGATGCCCGGAAATGCACCGGGCGTATCGACGAAGGTAAAGACCGGCAGGTTGAACTTCTCTGCCAGCTTCATCAGGCGCATCGCCTTGCGATAGCCTTCCGGCTTGGGCATGCCGAAGTTGCGCATCGCGCGTTCCTTGGTATCGCGCCCCTTCTGGTGGCCGATCACCATGCAAGACTGGCCATTGAAACGGGCCAGTCCGCCAACGATGGACAGGTCGTCGGCATAGCTGCGGTCGCCGTGGAGTTCATGGAAGTCGGTGAAGATTTCCCGCACGTAATCCATGGTGTAGGGCCGCTGCGGATGGCGTGCAATCTGCGACACCTGCCAGGGAGTCAGCTTGGCGTAAATATCCTTGGTGAGCTGCTGGCTTTTCTTGGACAGGCGGTCGATTTCCTCCGAAATGTCCACCGCCGAGTCATCCTGCACAAAGCGCAGTTCTTCTATTTTTCCTTCGAGTTCGGCAATGGGTTGCTCAAATCCGAGAAAAGTTGTTTTGCTCATCGTGCATCCTTATATCAACACGAGGTGAATGTGTAATGTCGCCAGGCTCACTAGTAGACCACCGGCGCGGCATCCAGGCTGCGCCACAGGTACCAGGTTGCGACAGTGCGCCACGGTTCCCAGTTAGCGGCGACCTCGCGCACATCGCTGCGGGTCACCGGCTCGCCGGAAAAGTAATTGATGCTGATGCCTTTCAGCAAACCCACATCGTCCAGCGGCAAAATGTTGGGGCGGAGCAAATTAAATATCAAAAACATCTCCGCTGTCCAGCGTCCGATGCCCCGAATCTGTATCAGTTCCGAGATGACTTCCTCGTCTTCCATCTCCGACCATTTGTCGGCATGCACCCGCTTGGCCTTGAAATGCTCGGCCAGATCCAGCACGTATTCCGCCTTGCGCTTGGACAGTCCGCATGCCGCCAGCTTCTCCGGTCCTGCCTTGATGACCTGGGCGGGCGCGCACTTCGGGCACGCTTCGAGGAAACGCTGCCACACCGCTTCCGCTGCCTTGACCGAAATCTGCTGGCTGATGATCGACCGCGCCAGCGTATTGAAGGCTTCGCTGCGGCCGACCAGATGCATGTCGCCGAACTGGGGAATGAGCTTGCGCATGATGCGGTCGCGCTTCATCAGCTCCTCCTTGGCGTCATGCCAGTAGACGGGCACCCCGCGGCTCTCGGGCTCCAGTAATGTCGCCATGATGCTTACGCCCTTCGCCACTCGGTGATGCCGCCCGGCTTGTCTTCGAGAACGATGCCCGCCGCGAGCAAGTCCGCGCGGATGCGGTCCGCATCGGCGAAATTCCTTGCCTTCTTGGCTGCCGCGCGAGCTTCAATCTGCGCCGCGATCTGCTCTTCGGACAGAGAGTCATCGCCGCCCGATGCCGGCGCCGCCTGCAGAAACTCCTGCGGCGAACGCTGCAGCAGCGCCACGATTCCGGCCAGCGCCCTGAGCTGGCGCGCCAGTGCTGCCGAGCGAGTCTTGTTTACCTCGTTTGCCAGGTCGAACAGCACCGAAATAGCGATCGGTGTATTGAAGTCGTCGTTCATCGCGTCGGCGAAGCGCTTTGCATGGGCTTCTTCGCGGTCAAGCGGCTGCCCGTCATCCGGCACGTCCTTGAGGGCCGTGTACAACCTCGTCAGCGCGTGCCTCGCATCGTCGAGATGCGCATCCGAATAGTTGAGGGGGCTGCGGTAGTGCGCGCGCAGAATGAAGAAGCGCACGACTTCGGCGTCGTACTTCTTCAGCACATCCCTGATAGTGAAGAAATTGCCGAGCGACTTCGACATCTTTTCATTGTCGACGCGGATGAAACCGTTATGCATCCAGTAATTGACGAAGGCGTGCTGGTGCGCACCCTCGGACTGGGCTATCTCGTTTTCATGATGGGGAAACTGCAGATCCTCGCCGCCGCCGTGGATGTCGAACTGTTCCCCCAGCAGTTCATTGCTCATGGCGGAACATTCGATATGCCAGCCGGGCCGGCCGCTGCCCCACTTCGATTCCCATTTCACCTCGTCGGGCTCGGTTTCCTTCGATGCCTTCCAGAGAACGAAATCGAGCGGATCGCGCTTGCCCGTGTTGAGCTCGACGCGCTCGCCGGCCCTCAGATCGTCGAGCGACTTGCCCGACAATTTGCCGTAGCCAGCGAAATCGCGGACCGAATAGTTGACGTCGCCGTCGGATGCCTTGTAGGCAAGGCCGTGCGCTTCAAGTTTTTCAATCAAGCCGAGCATCTGGGGCACATAGGCGGTCGCACGCGGTTCATGATCCGGCTTCTGCACGCCGAGCGCCGCGGCATCCTCGTCCATCGCCTGGATGAAGCGCGAGGTCAGCTGCGAAATCGTTTCCCCGTTTTCCACGGCGCGCTTGATGATCTTGTCATCGATGTCGGTGATGTTGCGCACATAGGTCACCGCGTAGTCCGATGCGCGCAGCCAGCGCTGCACCATGTCGAACACCACCATGACCCGCGCATGTCCGAGATGGCAGTAGTCGTAGACGGTCATGCCGCAAACGTACATCCGCACCTTGCCTTCCTGCATCGGGACGAAAGTCTGCTTGTCGCGCGCGAGCGTGTTGTAGATCTTGAGTGCGGTCATGGGCGGTTTTCCGTTTCGGCTGGGAAGCAGCTGTGATGGCGACTGGCTTGCCTGCGCACGCTATCGCGCCCCGGCGCAAATGACAACATGCAACAGCGCTGCCGAAACCCTTCTTTGATGCTTATTTTGATAAAATGCACGGTTTCGCCGCAGTATAACATTGAAGCCTTGCCGGTCCGAGAGGCAATCCGGGTGGCAAGGGTCATGGAAGATACACAATCGGAATTTTCCTGTAAAGAGAAAAGAAAAGGAAACAGCAATGCCGTCTTCACGCCGATATTTCATCCGCTTGCTCGCTGCCCTGTCGATTGCCGGCTTGTCTGCGAGTGCATCGCAGGTTGCGCTGGCCGCGGAAAACCCGCAGGTCGCGCTCAAGACCAGCATGGGCAGCATCGTGGTCGAACTCTATCCGGAGAAAGCGCCCAAATCGGTCGCCAATTTTCTCGACTACGTCAAAAGCGGCCACTATAGCGGCACGATTTTCCATCGCGTCATGGATGGCTTCATGATCCAGGGCGGCGGCTTCGACAAGTCGATGACACAGAAACCCACCGGCGCGCCCATCGAGAACGAGGCGAAGAACGGCCTCAAGAACGAGCCTTACACGCTGGCCATGGCCCGCACCTCGGATCCCCATTCGGCAACCGCCCAGTTCTTCATCAACGTCAGCAACAACGCTTTCCTCGATTATCCGAGCCGTGACGGCTGGGGTTATGCGGTATTCGGGAAGGTCGTCAAGGGTAGCGACGTCGTCGACAAGATCAAGAAGGTCGACGTCGGCAGCAGCGGCATGCATGCGAACGTTCCGACCAAGCCGGTTGTGATCGAATCCGCATCCATCGTCAAATAAAACCACTTTCATAAAGGAATATCATGGCTGTCCTCCTCACCACCAATCACGGCAAAATCAAGATCGAACTCGACGCAGCCAAGGCACCGAAGACTGTTGAGAATTTCCTTGCGTATGTACGCTCCGGCCATTACAACGGCACCATCTTCCATCGCGTCATCGACGGCTTCATGGTCCAGGGCGGCGGTTTCGAACCCGGCATGACGCAGAAGCCGACCAACGATCCGATCGAGAACGAAGCCAAGAACGGCCTCAAGAACGAGCCCTACACCCTCGCCATGGCACGCACATCGGCTCCGCATTCGGCATCCGCGCAGTTCTTCATCAATGTGAAGAACAACAGCTTCCTCGACTATCCCGGCCAGGACGGCTGGGGTTACTGCGTATTCGGCAAGGTCGTGGAAGGCACTGACGTGGTCGACAAGATCAAGGCGGTCAAGACTACCCGTACCGGCATGTTCGCCGACGTTCCCGTCGAAGATGTCGTGATCGAAAAGGCGGAAGAGGTTTAAGCGCGCCGTGCCGGATCGCTCCGGCACCGAATCGATTGCACGGACCTGCCCCCCATGATGACTCCATCAGCAAAAGCGCAATCCGCACCGGTTGCGCTTTTTGTTTCTGACGTACACCTGCAGCCGGAACTGCCGTGCACGACCGACGCCTTCCTCCTGTTCCTGCGGCGGGAAGCGCCGAGAGCCAGGCAGCTTTTCCTGCTTGGTGACCTGTTCGAATACTGGGCCGGCGACGACGATCTGGAAACGCCCTACCTGCGCCGGATCGCGGATGCCCTGCGCGCGGTCAGCGATGCGGGTGTCCGGCTTTACTGGATTGCGGGAAATCGCGATTTTCTGGTCGGCCAGGGCTTTGCCGAGGCGACTGGCGCGCAACTGCTGCAGGAACCCTATGTAACCGAGATCGCGAACCATCCGGTGGTCCTACTGCACGGCGACGCCCAATGCACGGATGACCTGGGTTACATGCAGTTTCGCGCGATGGTGAGGCAGCCGGAATGGCAGCGCCAGTTCCTGGCAATGCCGCTTGCGCAGCGCAAGGCTGTGATAGAAGGAATGCGCGCCGGCAGCAGGGATGCGCAACGCGGCAAGTCCCATGAGATCACCGATGTCAACCTGGCTGCCATCGACGGCGTGTTTGCCCAGTCCGGTGCGGCGCTGATGATCCATGGCCACACCCATCGCCCCGCCATTCACCGTCACGAGATCGACGGAAGTGTGAGGACAAGATACGTGCTGCCGGATTGGGAATGCGATACTGCGATTCCCCGCGGCGGATGGCTGGCGATGAATGAAGACGGAACCGTTCGGCGCATCGACCTCGGCGAATTGCAACTACCCTGCTGATATGGCAATCAGCTGATTTGCTGATCGCCATTTTCGACATTGTGCCTTTCGGGCCGGGGATGGAAATAACTCATCCACCACATCCACTTTTCCTCGGGCCTGCAGTTCGCACCGCCCTCTGCAAATTCCAAACATTCAGTCAAACTGCTTGCGGAATTCCTGGAATTGCGCGGTGAGGCTTTCCACCTGGCTGCGCAGTTGCGCAACTTCGTTCTCAAGCTGGGAAATCCTGTCCTGCCTCGGCGTCTCCACCTGCGCCGAAAAACTGGCCGCCGATTCCTGGCGCGCCAGCACTTCCTCGCCGGACAGCAGATGCGCGTAACGCGCCTCCTTGGTTCCCGGCGCGCGTGCAAGCCGCGCCACCACCGGCGGGTATTTGTCGATCAGGAACTGCAACGCCGTTTCCACATCCGGGACGCTGGCGAAATCATGCAGGCGGCCGGTTCGCACGCGGATCTCTCCGGCGGTCTGTATGCCCCGCAACATCAGGATGGTCAGCACTGCCAGCTTGTCCTGCTCAAGTGACCATTTCATGCGCATGCGATGCTCGTACTTGGCGACGCGCCCGCCGGCCTGCCGGACTTCGGACACCAGCCTCTTCTGACTCAGCCGCTGCAGCACATCCTGCACCGTGTCTTCCGAGATCGACATGACAGGGTCCCGGCTCGACAGCTGATTGCAGCCGTTGGTAAGTGCGTTCAATGACAACGGATAGTTGTCCGGCGTCAGGGCCTCCTTCTCCGCCAGCACCGCGAGCACGCGAATTTCATAAGCATCGAGCAGTTCCCCGCCATCGCGCGGGGTCGGCGTGTTTTCAGTGTTCCCGATGTTCCCGATGTTCTCGGTGTTCCCGGTGCTTTCAGTGTTATTACTCACGGCATGACTTTCATTCGACTAATTTATTCAACTGGTCAGGATCAATACGGCCGGCCTCCGCCAATTGCGTGCAATCCACGCCGGCCTTCCTTAGTGCGGCGACCAGTGTCTGCATTTGCTGGTCCTGCGCGGCCGCATGATCGATCAATCTGTGCAAGGCTGTGGCTAGCGGATCTTCCCCGCTGCTCAAGGTGACGCCATAGGCGGCGAATACGCGCGCGGTCGCCTCTTCTCTCTGCCTGCCGGCATCCTTTTGCACGATATGCGCGGGATTGCCGATGGCCGTCGCGCCGGCGGGCACTTCCTTCACCACCACGGCATTCGACCCGACCTTCGCACCATCGCCCACGGCAAAGCCGCCCAGCACCTGCGCGCCGGCACCGATGATGACGCCTTTGCCGAGCGTCGGATGGCGCTTCGCTCCCTTGCTGAGCGAAGTGCCGCCGAGAGTGACGCCCTGGTAGATGGTGCAGTCGTCGCCGACCACCGCAGTCTCGCCGATGACCACGCCGAAACCGTGGTCAATGAACACCCGGCGCCCTATCGTTGCTCCGGGATGGATTTCGATCGCGGTGAACCAGCGTGCCAACTGGGAAATGAACCGCCCCAGCCACTTTAGTCCGCGCCGCCAGCACCAGCTCGCCCAGCGGTGCATGACGATCGCATGCAAGCCGGGATAACAGGTCAGGACCTCCCATGAGGTGCGCGCGGCAGGATCGCGTTCGATGATGCTGGCGATGTCTTCGCGAAGGCGGTTGAACATGAAACGGCAGAAATTGAAAAAACTGATGGAGGATGGATGATGATGCCGCCGCGGAGCGGCTATCACATCGCGAGTTCGCAGGCGCCGGCAAGCCGGCTTCTAGACCCCGAGCATTCGCTGGCGCCTTGCCTCGTACAGGCAGACACCGGAGGCGACCGATACATTCAGGCTTTCCACCGCGCCGTGCATCGGGATGCTGACAAGCACATCGCAATTCTCGCGCGTCAGCCTGCGCATGCCCTCGCCTTCCGATCCCATCACCAGCGCGGTCGGCGCGACGAAGTCCGCTTCATACAGGCCCTTGTCGGCATCGTCCGTGGTTCCGATGACCCAGATCTCGCGCTCCTTCAATTCCCGCAGGGTGCGGGAAAGATTGGTCACCGTGATATAGGGCACCGTATCGGCGGCGCCGCTAGCCACCTTGGCAGCGGTCGCGTTCAGCCCCACCGCACGGTCCTTGGGTGCGATCACGGCGTGGGCGCCCGCTCCGTCGGCCACGCGCAGGCATGCGCCAAGGTTGTGAGGATCGGTAACGCCGTCAAGAATCAGCAACAACGGCGGCCCTTCGATTGCATCCAGCAGTTCGTCGAGGTTACGGGCAAGCGACAGTTCGCCGGCCTTCGCCACCACTCCCTGATGGCGTCGCGTGCCGACCATGCCGTCAAGGCGCTGGTCATCCGCCTGGATAATCCTTACCTTCGCCTCTTCGGCCGCGCGCAGCAGATCCTGCATGCGCCGGTCGTGTCGGGAGGCGTCGACGTAGATCTCCTCGATGGAAGAGGCTTCGTGACGCAGCCTCGACGTGACGGCATGAAAGCCGAAAATCATTTTGCTTTTCATTTTTATCTTTTCTTCCTGCCTGTTTTTGCGGCGGTCCTGCCGCCGCGGGCGGTCTTGCCTGCGCTCGATGTCTTCGAGGGCTTGCCCTTGGCGGGAGCGGCCGCCTTCGTCGCCGTCTTCCCGGCCGGCTTGCCCTTGGCGGATTCCCTGGCAGCTTTTTTCGGCGCTTTTTCCTTGGCATGCTCGAGTTCCGCCCGGCGTGCCTCGTTCTTCAGCGTCGTGCGGATATCCGGCTCGATCACCAGGCGCAGGTCGATCTTGCGCGCATCAAGGTCGACCCTGCTGACCTGCACGGTAACGCGGTCGGTCAACTGGTAACGGATGCCGGTACGCTCGCCCCGCAATTCATGTCGCACTTCGTCATACTGGAAGTAATCGGCACCCAGTTCCGTGATATGCACCAGCCCTTCGATGTACAGGGCATCGAGCTGAACGAAGATGCCGAAAGGCGTGACGCCGGATATCGTGCCGGTGAACTCCTCTCCCAGCTTGTCGCGCACGAAATAGCATTTGAGCCATGCCTCGACATCTCGCGACGCCTCGTCGGCGCGGCGCTCATTGGCCGAACAATGAATGCCCAGCGCTTCCCATACCGCCAGATCGCCTTCCTTCTTTTTCTTGCCGTTGGCCTTGTCTTCGGCAGCCATCCTGCGCGCCGCAGGCGACAGCATGGTGTTGAGTTCGCTGGTCTCGATGCCCTTTGGTTCGTAGCGCTTCCCTTGCAGGATGGCCTTGATCGCACGATGGGTCAGGAGATCGGGATAGCGGCGGATCGGACTGGTGAAGTGCGCATAGGCTTCATACGCGAGGCCGAAGTGTCCGATATTGTCGGGACTGTACACGGCCTGCTGCATGGAACGCAGCAGCATGGTCTGCAGCAGCACGGCGTCCGGCCGCAGCTTGATCTTGGGTATCAGTTCCGCGTAATCCGAGGCAGCCGGCGTGTCGCCTCCGCCGAGATGCAATCCCATCTGCTTGAGGAAGGTGCGGACCTGGTTCAGCTTTTCCTTGGACGGCCCCGCGTGGACGCGATACACGCCGGGATGCTTGTGGCGTGCCAGCAGGTCTGCAGCGCAGACGTTGGCCGCAAGCATGCATTCCTCGATCACGCGATGCGCGTCATTGCGGGTGCGGGGAATAATTTTCTCTATCTTGCCGGCAGCATTGCAGACGATATAGGTTTCCGTGGTTTCAAAATCGATTGCGCCACGCGCCTGGCGTGCCTGCAGCAATGCCTGGAACACTTCGTAGAGATTAAGCAAATGCGGCACCAGTCCCTGCCGCTTCGCGGCCTCCGGGCCACGGGTATTGGCCAGCACGGCCGCGACTTCGGTATAGGTGAGACGGGCCGCCGAATGTATCACCGCCGGATAGAACTGGTATGCCTTGATGTCGCCCTTGGCGGTAATCACGATGTCGCATACCAGTGTCAGGCGGTCTACCGCCGGGTTGAGCGAGCAAAGGCCGTTCGACAGTTTCTCCGGCAGCATCGGAATCACGCGGCGCGGAAAGTACACGGAGGTGCTGCGTTCCAGCGCATCCTTGTCGAGCGCATCGTTGGGCTTGACGTAATGGCTGACGTCGGCAATAGCCACCAGCAGGCGGTAGCCCTTGGCGCGGCCGATCTTGATTGGCTCGCAGTACACCGCGTCGTCGAAATCGCGGGCATCCTCGCCGTCGATCGTCACCAGAGGAATATCGCGCAGGTCGACGCGATCGGCCAGGTCGGCGTCACGTACTTCGCTCGGCAGTTTCGTCGCGAGCTTCTTTGCCGCCTCCGAGAATTCATGCGGAACGCCGTACTTGCGTACCGCGATCTCGATCTCCATGCCGGGGTCGTCGATGTCGCCGAGAATCTCCACTATCCTGCCGACCGGCTGGGTGTAGCGGGACGGTTGCTCGATGAGTTCCACGCTGACGACCTGTCCGGTCTTCGCTTGGCCAGGCGTACCCTGAAGCAAGATGTCCTGTCCGATGCGCTTGTCTTCCGGCGCGACGACCCAGACTCCGTTTTCATTCAGAAGGCGGCCGATCACGTGGGTATTGGCCCGATCGATCACTTCAACGATGGTGCCTTCCGGGCGGCCGCGGCGGTCGGTGCCCACGATACGGATCTGGACCCGGTCGCCGTTGAGCACTTTCTGCATTTCCTTTTCGGGCAGAAAGATGTCGCCGCTGCCGTCGTCAGGTGCAAGGAAGCCGTAGCCTTCCCGGTGACCGATGACACGGCCCTCGATGAAGTTG
The DNA here is from genome assembly GCF_035916955.1 of Noviherbaspirillum album. NCBI lineage: Bacteria > Pseudomonadati > Pseudomonadota > Betaproteobacteria > Burkholderiales > Oxalobacteraceae > Noviherbaspirillum > Noviherbaspirillum album. The sequence goes on from NZ_JAWIIV010000018.1 coordinate 81,996, forward strand.
GGCTGGTGCGCAAGCTGGTAATGCCCGTTGCGGTTGGGCTTGATCTGGCCGTCGCGCTCCATGGCATTCAGGCGCCGCGTCAGGCCTTCGATCTCGTCGGGCTTGACGTTGAGCGCCGCCGCAAGTGATTGCAGGTCCTGCGGGCTGGCTGCCGTGCGCAGTATGCCGAGAATCTCCTCCCGGCTGGGGATGGTGTAGGAAAATTGGCTCAAATGGTTTACTTCAATTCATTGTTAGATTATTTAGAGAGTAAGTGTAACGGAGTCATCGCGTATTTCCTAACGCACTCTGGCCTGCCAGCATCGCCGAATTGACATATTCCATTTTTCGGTTATACTTTCGGTCTTTCGCAGCCCAGATGGCGGAATTGGTAGACGCACTAGGTTCAGGTCCTAGCGGTGGCAACACTGTGGAGGTTCGAGTCCTCTTCTGGGCACCAGGTTGATAGAAAAAGGCTCGCTTCGGCGGGCCTTTTTCTTTTCCCCGCATTTTTGTCCTGCTCCGCTTCCATTTCCACCTCATCCAAAGTTGCGNGTTGATAGAAAAAGGCTCGCTTCGGCGGGCCTTTTTCTTTTCCCCGCATTTTTGTCCTGCTCCGCTTCCATTTCCACCTCATCCAAAGTTGCGTGGAACGCTTGTCCGGCACCAAGGTGTCATGACGACCACGCCAGCCTCGCATACCCGCCGCAATCGCCCTTACCGGAACAGTCAGGTTGGCAATCGGTCCCGGCAAGTCGCCCGCTTCAAAAGGTTGCTTGTGCAAGCGAAAACGAAAAGCCCGTTCGCAACGCAACGGGCTTTTGCTTTTTACTACGTCGACTTCTGCCCCATTACACCCGTAACAGCATTTTTGAGTATGAATGGAGTGGCGAGTTCGCCCATCTCAGGCAATCTCGCCCTTCTTCAGCCATGCAGCAAGCTGGTTCGGCCGCAGACTGTCGTACTCCTCGAACGGTTGGTGTATCCAGGGATTGTTGGCCAGATACTGCAGGTAGTAATCCGGCCGGACTGAAGAACAGGCCTTGCACCAGATGACGGCCGACCTGACTTCAGTAATGCCCGGAAAGTTTTCCCGAAGATGACTCTGCACCCGCTCCAGCGTCACGCCGGAATCGACCAGGTCATCGAGCAGAAGCACCTTTCCCGATAGGCTTCCGCGCGTCATCGTGATGTGCTTGGCGATATCAAGGCTGCCCTGCACCTTCCCGGCTTCTTCGCGGTAGGAACTGGTCGACAGGATCGCCAGCGGCACATCGAAGATACGTGAAAACACGTCGCCCGGACGCAGACCGCCGCGCGCCAGGCATAGCACCTGGTCAAACTGCCAACCCGATTCATACACCATGCGGGCCAATTCGACGACGGCCCGATTGTAATCATCCCAAGATACCCAAAGATCCTTTTCGCTCGACATCACGTCTTCTTTCTCGCTGTTGAGGTTCATGCAAACGGGTGATGAAGAACTATCGTTTCCTCACGATCCGGTCCGGTGGAAACCATATGGACCGGCACGCCAACCAGTGCTTCGATACGCTTGATATAGGCGCGTGCGGTCGCGGGAAGCGCTTCCAGGGATTTCGCGCCGACGGTGGAGTCGCTCCACCCGGGCATTTCCTCGTAGATCGGTTCGCAGCGCGATGCATCCTCGGCGCCGACCGGGAAGATATCGATCTTTTTCCCATCGAGCATATAGCCGGTGCAAAGCTTCAGCGACTCCAGGCCATCGAGCACGTCCAGCTTGGTGAGGCACATGCCCGACACGCCGTTGATCTGCACGGAACGGCGCAGCAGCGCCGCGTCGAACCAGCCGCAGCGGCGCGCACGGCCGGTGACCGTACCGAATTCATGGCCAACGCTGGCGAGGTGCTTGCCAATGCCCTGATCGGTCGGCAGTTCGGACGGGAACGGGCCCGAGCCCACGCGCGTGGTATAGGCCTTCGTGATGCCCATGATGTAATGCAGCATGTTGGGGCCAACGCCCGAACCTGCCGCCGCATTGCCGGCCACGCAGTTGCTCGACGTAACAAACGGGTAAGTGCCATGATCGACATCCAGCAGGCTGCCCTGCGCGCCTTCAAACAGCAGGTTTCCGCCGGCCTGATAGGCGGCGTACAGCGCGCTGGAAACGTCGGCCACCATCGGCGCGATGCGCGGCACCGTGGCCAGGGCATCGTCCAGTGTCTTCTGATAATCGACGGTGTCGGCCTTGAGGTAATTCGCCAGGACGAAATTGTGATAGTCCAGGTTTTCCTTCAGCTTTTCTGCGAAACGACCTTCATTGAGCAAGTCGGCGACACGGATGGCGCGGCGCGCCACTTTGTCTTCATAAGTCGGGCCGATGCCCTTGCCGGTGGTGCCGATCTTGGCAGCGCCGCGCGCGGTCTCGCGCGCCGCATCCAGCGCGGTGTGATAAGGAAGAATGAGCGGACAGGCTTCGGACACTTTGAGCCGCGACGCGACTTCGACTCCATTGGCCTGCAACTTGTCGATCTCGCGGAGCAGGTCCGGAACCGACAGCACGACGCCATTGCCGATATAGCATGCGACGCCGGGGCGCATGATGCCCGACGGGATCAATTGCAGCGCGGTTTTCTGGCCGCCGATGACCAGCGTATGGCCGGCATTGTGTCCGCCCTGGAAGCGCACAACGCCTTGTGCGTGATCAGTCAGCCAATCGACGATCTTACCTTTACCTTCATCGCCCCATTGGGTGCCGATGACAACGACATTCTTTGCCATGCTATTAACCTAGTGATTGAAGAATCCAGTTTCCATTGTTGAAGACGACTGCACGATCGCAGTCGAATTCGTCCTGCTCGTGCTCGTGTCCCGGCAAGGCCTGGATGACGACCTCCCCCGATTCACGCAATTCGTTGATCTTTTGCCGCAGCGCCGGCTCGGTTCCCCAGGGCGCCATGACGGCACGCTTGCGTTCCGCAACGGGAAGCAGGCGCGCCAGTTCTCTCAGGTCGAGCGAGAAGCCGGTAGCGGGACGGGCGCGGCCGAATTCCTCGCCGACATGGTCATAGCGTCCGCCGCGTGCGACTGCATTCGGCAGACCTGGCACATAGGCGCCGAACATCACGCCGCTGTGATAATGGTAGCCGCGCAGGTCGGCCAGGTCCACGGTCACATCGGCATTGCCCACCTGACGGACGAGCGTGTCCAATTCATCCAGCGCGCGCGTAACCTCCGGCAGCTTCGGCAATGCGTCGCGCGCGCGCTCGATGACGGAGGCATCGCCGTAAAGCGCAGGCAAGGCGAGCAGCGCTTCGCGCGTCTGCGGGAGAAAGTCCGACGTCAGCTTGCGCAGGCCTGGCGTGTCCTTGGATTCCAGCAGGCAAAACAACTCCGCATCGCAATTCTTAGCGTTTTCATCGTCGGCAATAATGGCGCGCAGCACGCCGACATGACACAAATCGAGCCGGACACGGCTGATGCCGGCCAATTTCAGAGAAGCCAGCAGAAGCTCCTGAATTTCAGCATCGGCTTCCAGTCCGGCATGCCCGTAGATCTCCACGCCGATCTGCAGCGGTTCACGCGTGGCATGCAAACCCGACGGCCTCGTATGCAACACGCTTCCCGCGTAGCAGAGCCGGGTAACGGAGCGCCGGTTCAGCAGGTGAGCATCGATGCGGGCCACTTGCGTGGTCATATCGGCGCGCACTCCCATCGTGCGTCCCGACAATTGATCCACCAGTTTGAAAATTTTCAGATCCATGTCTTGCCCCGCCCCGGTCAGCAGGGATTCGAGGTACTCGAGCATGGGCGGCATCACCAGTTCGTAACCGTAGGAACGGAACTTGTCGAGAAGGACGCGGCGCAGTTCTTCGATCTTGCGTGCTTCGGACGGCAAGACATCAGCAATGTTTTCGGGGAGAAGCCAATTCGGCATGGCGAACGTGGGAGTGCCTAAAGATTGAAATGGAAAGAGGTGTACGGACGGAAAGTGTTCGACGTTTATACAGCGATTATTGTTGTGCGGGGCAGGTAATGCAGCTGAGAAGCATGTATTTTCTCATCCATTGCACATGAACGCACAACATCTGGCGTTCAGGGTAAAAAAGGCGAAAAGAATAATGCCTCGTGAGGGCATTATTCTTTTCGTGCGGGCGCGTTCCGGCAGCCCGCCTGTTTTATTTCCTGGCCGGCGCAGGCGGTGCGGCACTAGGTGCGCCGACCACTGCTCCCGCACTGCCTATACCCCTGAAATACCTGAAGAATTCGGAATTGGAATCCACGACCATCATGTCGCTACGGTTCTTGAAGCTTGAGCGGTAAGCTTCAAGACTGCGATAGAACTTGTAGAACTCGGGATTCTGGCCGAATGCCTGGGAGTAGACCTGGGTTGCCTTGGCATCGCCCTCGCCGCGAATGCCTTCTGCATCGCGATACGCCTCCGCCAGAATCACCGTGCGTTGACGATCGGCATCGGCCCGGATTTTTTCCGATTCGGCGGCACCGGTGGAACGCAGTTCATTGGCGACGCGCACGCGTTCGGCCTTCATCCTGTCGTAGACCGACTGGTTGATCTGCTCGACGTAGTCCACACGCTTCAGACGCACGTCGATGATTTCCACGCCAATCTGCTTGGCTTCATCGGTCACTTTTTTGTGGATGGCATTCATCACCTTTCCGCGCTCCCCGGAGATCACTTCACGCACCGTGCGCTTGGTGATTTCCTCGTTCAGCGCCGCCTTGATGATCTGCGACATCCGGTCCTGCGCGCGGCGCTCCTCGCCGGTAAAACTGACGAAATAGAGCCGTGGGTCGGTGATGCGCCATTTCACATAGGCGTCGACGAGAATATTCTTTTTCTCGGCCGTGATGAAGCGGTCGGCTTCCGGCGTATCGAGCGTCAGGATTCGCTTATCGAGAAACAAAACGTTCTGGAACGGCGGAGGCAGCTTGAAGTGAAGTCCCGGTTCGCTGATGACCTTCTTCACTTCTCCCAGCGCGAACACGATCGCATACTGACGCTGGTCCACGACAAACAAGGTGGACATGAGTACCGAGAGCAGTATCAGTGCCGCAATCGAATAAGAAACGAGGCGATTCATTATCGAGTCTCCCGATCACGCAAATCCCGGCTCTCTCTCGTACGCGAGTCCCTCTGCCGCTGTGGTTCCATGGGTGGCGATGCCTCTCCTGTCGATGTGCTGCCCGGCGGCGCTGTCGTGCCGACGTTGGATCTGCCTGCCGCAGCGTCGCCGGCCGCCTGCGAAATCAGCTTGTCCAGAGGAAGGTACAGCAGATTGCTGCCATTCTTGCTGTCAACCATGACCTTGGTAGTATTTGCGAAAATCTGCTGCATGGTTTCAATGTACATGCGCTCGCGCGTGACGGCCGGAGCCTTCTGATACTCAACCAGCACCTGCTTGAAGCGCGATGCATCACCCTCGGCATTGGCGAGTACGCGTGCTCGATAGGCTTCCGCTTCCTGCAGCAGGCGAGATGCGGCACCACGCGCCCGGGGAATGACGTCATTGGCATAAGCCTGGCCTTCATTCTTCTGCCGTTCCCGGTCCTGGCCCGCTTTCACTGCATCATCGAATGCGGCCTGCACCTGTTCGGGCGGCTGCACGCCTTGCATTGTCACGTTCGTGATCTGCACGCCGGCCTTGTAGCGGTCCGCGATCTGCTGCATCAACTGGCTGGCGTCAAAAGCGACTTTCTCGCGGCCTTCGTAAAGAACGAAATCCATCTTGCTGCGTCCGACGATCTCGCGGATCGAAGTTTCCGCCACCTGGCGCACCATCTCGTCCTGCTCGCGATTGTTGAAAATCCATTCTGCGGCGTTCTTGAGCTTGTACTGGACGGCGAACTGGATGTCGATGATGTTTTCATCATCGGTGAGCATCAGCGATTCGCGCGGCTGCTTGTTTCTGACATTCGACCGGTAACCAACCTCTACGGTCCTCACCTGTGAAACGTTGACTACTTCATGGCTCTGGATCGGATAAGGCCAGCGCCAGTTGAAACCTGCCGGCGTGGTATGGCTGTATTTGCCGAAGGTCATGACGACGGCGGTCTGCCCCTCCTGAACGATGAAGAAGCCGCTAATCAGCCACAGGAAGGCAACGATGATGGCGATCAGGCCGACACCGATTCCCGCCCCCTTCATGTCAGGACTGTAATTGCCGTCGCCGCGGCCGCCACCGTTTCCACGGTTTCCGAATAGGCGATTGAGGCGCTGATTAAACTCGCGCCATAGCTGATCGAGATCCGGTGGACCGTCATTGGGCCGTTTTCCATCCTGGTTTTGATTTGGGCCGTTGTCTTGTGACCCCCGTCCCCATCTCGGGTCATTCAGAGAAAATTTAAGGCCGATTTTTTTGATTAGAGGAATAGGCATTCTCTCGCCATCCGGCTTATGTTAATGGTTTGCAATTCAGGTATCGGGAGTGCCTCGGGCAAAAGACACCGGTCGCGGTTCGTTGGGTTGTTCCCGAACCGGAAGTGGGTCAAGATGCGCCACTGCATTCCCTTTTGCGAATTCGGCTACCGCCTCGCGAAGTAGATCAAGGCCGGCGCCGGTCTGGGCGCTTATTGAAACACGGCGGATTTTATCATATTCATCACGTTCGACGCCCGGTTCTAGCCCAGCTGCATCAATCTTGTTCCAAACAAGAATCTGCGGGATATGATCCGCCCCGATTTCCGCCAGTACGTCATTGACCTGCTCGATCTGCTCCATGCGTACCGGGCTTGCCGCATCTACAACATGCAGCAGCAGGTCCGCGTGGATGGTTTCCTCGAGGGTGGCACGGAATGCCGCGACCAGTTGGTGCGGCAATTCCCGGATAAAGCCGACCGTGTCGGAAATGACGACGTTGCCTGCCTCGCCCAGATAGATGCGGCGCGACGTGGTATCCAACGTCGCGAAGAGCTGGTTCGCGGCATAGGCCTGCGCTTTCGTCAGCGCATTGAACAGGGTTGACTTGCCGGCATTCGTATAGCCGACGAGGGACACGGAAAACGTATTGTTCCGGCCACGTGCGCGGCGCTGCGTCTCGCGCTGCTTGTGAAGCTTGTCCAGCCGGATGCGCAACGCCTTGACACGATCACCGAGGAGGCGGCGGTCGGTCTCGAGCTGCGTTTCGCCGGGGCCGCGCAAGCCGATACCGCCTTTTTGCCGTTCGAGGTGGGTCCATCCGCGGATCAGACGAGTTGCAAGATGCTGAAGCTGGGCAAGCTCCACCTGGACTTTGCCCTCATGACTCTGGGCGCGTTGGGCAAAGATATCGAGAATAAGACTGGTGCGATCGATGACACGCACCTTGAGATGCCGTTCGAGATTGCGTTGCTGCGCAGGCGATAACGCGTGATTGAAGATGACGAGTTCCAGGCGCTCGAGGGCAACGATTTCCGAAATTTCATCTGCCTTGCCGGATCCGACAAACAAGGCAGCGTCGGGACTTGAACGTTTTGCTGTGATCGTGATGGCTGGATCGGCACCGGCTGACTTGGACAGCAGTGAAAGCTCTTCCAGACTAGCGGCAAAGTCACCCTTGCCGAAATCGACGCCGACTAGTGCAGCGCGCATGAGTTGAGTGGTAGTGGTAACGATCTCTTATTCCGAATCAGATTCAAGATTGATGTTTACCGCGCGAGCCGGTACGACTGTCGATATAGCATGCTTGTAAACCATTTGGGTGACGGTATTGCGAAGCAGCACGACGTACTGGTCGAACGATTCGATGTGCCCCTGAAGCTTGATGCCGTTCACGAGGTAGATGGAAACGGGAACGTGCTCTTTACGTAAGGCGTTGAGGAAGGGGTCTTGTAACAGTTGCCCTTTATTGCTCATGACAGCTCCATGGTGTTGTTGTGATGTGGAGTTGGAGACGCTTGGGTGGATTTCAAGTGTCTCTCTGATAATATTGCTTTAAGACTGTATCGGCTTTTGCGCCACTTGCCAAGCGTGAAGGCATCCTGAAAAGATTATTTTTGATCCTTTGCGAAGGGATTTTTGCTGGAACGCAGCTCGATACGCAATGGAGTCCCCACTAATGAAAAAGTTTCACGAAAGTGTTTTTCCAGATAGCGCTTGTAGTTGTCGTCAATTGCTTCCAGCGCATTGCCATGGATAACGACGATCGGCGGATTCTGGCCACCCTGGTGGGCGTACCGCAGCTTCGGCCGGATCGAACCCTTGCGGCGCGGCTGCTGATGCTCGACCGCTTCGATGAGGGCGCGCGTCAGGCGTGGCGTCGAGAGCTTCGCCATTGCCGCGGCATAGGCAGAATCGATGGATTTCATCAGCGGAGCAATGCCGCTTCCCTTCAGCGCCGAGATGAAATGGAATTTCGCGAAGAACAGGAAGGCGAGCTTGCGTTCCATGTCGATCTTGATCTCGTCGCGCCGGTCGCTGTCGAGGCCGTCCCATTTGTTAACGCCAACCACCAGTGCCCTGCCCGACTCCAGAACGAAACCGGCGATATGGGCATCCTGTTCGGAAATATCCTGCTGGGCATCCAGCAGCAATAGGACGACGTTGGCTTCCGAGATCGATTGAAGGGTCTTGACAACCGAGAACTTCTCGATGGCTTCGAAGACTTTGCCGCGCCGCCGAATGCCCGCGGTGTCGATCAGCGTGTAATGCTTGCCCTCGCGCTCGAACGGGATTTCGATGGAATCGCGCGTCGTGCCGGGCATGTCGAAGGCGATCACGCGGTCCTCGCCGAGCAGCGTATTGACCAGTGTGGACTTTCCTACGTTCGGACGTCCGACGATGGCGATTTTGATGCCGCGGGTCGCGGACACCTCGGCCTCCGATTCCGGCGGACGCTGCGCGAAGGCGAGGTCGAGCGACTCGTTGACCAGATCGACCACGCCGTCACCGTGCGCAGCCGATATGACATAGGGATCGCCCAGGCCCAGTTCATAGAATTCCGCAGTGACAGAAGTGTATTTCATGCCTTCCGCCTTGTTGACGACCAGCATGACCTGGCGTCCCGACTTGCGGAGGAAGTCGGTGATGGTCTTGTCATGCGGTGTCAAGCCCTGGCGGCCGTCGACGATGAAGATCACGACGTCGGCCTCGGCGACCGCTTGCTTGGTCTGCTTGGCCATTTCATGCATGATCCCCTCTTTGGCGACCGGCTCGAAACCTCCGGTATCGATGACCAGAAACGGACGCTCGCCGACCCGGCCTTCGCCGTAATGTCGGTCACGCGTAAGACCAGGGAGGTCGGCGACCAATGCATCGCGCGACCGGGTAAGCCGGTTGAACAATGTGGATTTGCCGACATTGGGTCGGCCTACTAATGCGATTACCGGCTTCATTGATTTATTACTCGGCTGCGAGGGCAACCACTGTACCTGCTTGAGTTTGGAAAAGTGCCGTCGTAGCGGCTACGGATGCCGTGCCGGTTACCGGGCTGCCATCGGTGGCAACGCGGGCCAGCATGGCACCGTCGTCGCGCGAAAGAAAATGAATGTATCCCTGTCCATCGCCCACCGCGACGGAACGTCCGGCGACGACGGGCGTGGAGAGACGCCGGTAGGCAAGCTTGGGATTGCGCCATGCGCCGCTGCCTGACTCACGCGATAGCGCCGTCACGTTGCCGCGATCGTCCGCCACATAGACCGAGCGCTCGTCCACCGCGACACCGACTTCGCTCGATGCCTCCTTGCCCCAGCGCGGCGCGCCGGTCGTCGCATCGAAGCATGCGACACGTCCCTGGTAGGCGATGGCGCAGACGTCTCGTCCGGCGATCACGGGCGTTCCCGACAAGTCGGCGATGCGCTCGAGTTCGGTCGTGCCGCGCGGGTCGCCGACCGCGGCTTCCCAACGCGCGCCGCCGTTGGTCAGCGCCAGCGCCGAGAGACGGCCTCCCGGCAGGGCCACGTAGGCGGTCGGTCCGAAAATGGCGATGCCGGGCGCGGTACGCAAGGTGAGGGGCGGCGTCTGGCGCTGCGCCACCCAGCGTCGGTTGCCGTTCTCGATTTCGTAGGCGGCAATCCGGTTGTCGACGCTCCTGACAACGATCACGCCTTGCCCCACGGCGGGTGCGGAGAGGATTTCGCTGGAAGCCTGCACCTTCCAGCGCAGCTTGCCGTCCGCATCGAAAGCAAGCAGCATGCCTTTCTCGCCCGCGACCGCGACGGTGCTGCCGTCGCTTCCAACGCCCGCGGTCAGCGGCATGCCCGCATTGATCCGCCATTGCGTCCGGCCGGACGCCGCGTCGATGCGTGACACTGCGCCATCCGCCGCAGCGACATAGACACTGCCCTCAGCGACGGCTGGCGAAAACACGAACCCGCCTGCGCTGCCGATGCTGCTCGTCCATGCAGTGCGCACCTCCAATGTCTGCTGAATGTTCTCGAGCGCGGCCGGCGGATTGCGCGGCGCCGCCTTGCTGGCAAACGGATTGAGCGATGAACATCCCGCCAGCATGGCCATCAGTCCGACATAGGTGAGCTTTACAGCAGTATGCATGGATTCCCCTTTTTTAATTTTTATGCGGCAGCCTTGGCTGCGCCGCCGATTGCGTCCAGCTTGAGCTGGATGAGTTGGCGCGCCGGATTTTTTTCATCGGTTTTTTCAAGCGCGAGCTTGTAGGCGGCGCGGGCTTCATCGATCTTGGTCTGGGCGACGAGAATATCACCCTTGCGGTCGGCCACCGCACCGGCGAACTGCTCGGGAAATTGACCCTCGAGCAGCTTCAGGCCTTCCTCGAACGCCTTCTCGTCGAGCAGGACACCGGCGAGGCGGATTCTTGCGATCGCCTTGTATGCTTCGGTGCCGTTCTCCACGACCCATTGCAGCTGCGATTTCGCGGTCTTCAGGTCATTGGCATCGAAGGCGCTTTTTGCGGCGGCGAGCGCTCCCATCTGCGCATAGGCTGTCTTGCCGAACTTGCTCTCGAGATCGCTTGCCGCGCGCTGCACCTTCTGGTCGTCCTTGGCCGCAAAGCCCTTCTGCAATTCCTCATACAGCTGCCCGGCCTGGGTCGCCTGGTTGCGCTGGTACAGATTCCAGCCGCTCCACGCAGCGTAGGCGGCGAGCGCAATGATCACGATCCATGTGACCAGATTGCCGTACCGGCTCCACCAGGACTTCAACGACGCCAGCTGTTCCTGTTCTTCAAGATTGTATGCCATGATGCTTTCGGATTAATGATGATGATGATGGTGAGCGGGATCGTCGCACTCGTCGCCGCTGACAATCTGGTCCAGGACGTAGGTGGCAACGTTTTCGAGCGGAACGGCGACCTGGTTGCCTTCAGCCGCATCGGCCCGCATGTTCTTGACGGAAGCGACCGATTTGGCCACTTCGTCTTCGCCGATGATGACGGCGAAACCTGCTCCGCTGGCATCCGCGCGCTTCATCTGCGCCTTGAAACTGCCGCCGCCGTTGGAGGACGCGCAATGAAGCACGACATCCAGCCCCGCGTCGCGCAGGCGTTCGGCAACCACGAAGGCCTGCAGCTGCGCTTCATCGCCCTGGTGCACGACATATACGTCGCACTGGTTGGGAGTGAACTGTTCACCGTTTGCCTTCAGGAGTTCGAGCAGACGCTCGACGCCGATCGCGAAGCCGCACGCCGGCGTCGGCTTGCCGCCGAACATTTCGATCAATGGATCATAACGCCCGCCTCCGCATACCGTACCCTGCGAGCCAAGCTGGTCGGTCACCCACTCGAACACCGTGCGGTTGTAATAATCCATGCCGCGAACAAGTCGTGGATTGATGGTAAAGGGGATGCTGTTGTGGCGCAGGATCCTCTGCACGCCCTCGAAGTGGGCACGCGACTCTTCGCCGAGATAGTCGAGCAGCTTGGGGGCGCCGTTCACCATCTCCTGCATGACGGGATTCTTGGTATCGAGGATGCGGAGCGGATTGGAGTGCAGGCGCCTTTGCGCGTCCGTATCCAACAGTTCCTTGTGCTGCTCGAAATAGGCAACCAGATCGGCCCGATGGCGGCTGCGCTCTTCGGCATTGCCGATGGAATTGAGCTCCAGCCTGATGCCGTCCAGCCCGAGATCGTCCCACAGGCGCTGGCAAAGCATGATCAGCTCGGCGTCGATATCCGGCCCGGTGAAGCCGATGGCTTCGGCGCCGACCTGGTGAAACTGGCGATAGCGCCCGCGCTGCGGCCTTTCATGGCGAAACATGGGGCCGACATACCAAAGCCGTTTCGGGCCGTCGTAAGTCAGATTGTGTTCGAGCGCCGCGCGCACCACGCCTGCCGTACTTTCCGGACGCAGGGTGAGATGGTCGCCGTTCATCGAGTCGACGAAGGAATACATCTCCTTTTCGACGATATCGGTGACCGCGCCGAGCCCGCGCGCGAACAGAGCCGTCGGTTCGACGATAGGCGTGCGGATCTGCTGGAAGCCATAGCTCTTCAGTACCGATTGCACGGTGTTTTCGAACAGCTCCCACAGGGGCGCATCGGCTGGCAGGATATCGTTCATCCCTTTCACGCCGACGATTTTTTCAGCTTTTTTATTTTCAGACATGCTTTTACTCGGTGTACGGCGCCTTCAGGCTGCGACCGCATTTTTCCCGTAACGGGTTTTAACGTAATCCAGGACGATGGCCTGGAATTCTTCGGCGATGCGCTCGCCGCGCAGAGTCACTTTCTTCTCGCCGTCGACGAACACGGGAGCGGCAGGCGACTCGCCGGTGCCGGGAAGACTGATGCCGATGTTGGCATGCTTGGACTCGCCGGGACCGTTGACGATGCAGCCCATGACGGCGACGTTCATGTTTTCGACGCCGGGATATTCCTTTTTCCAGACCGGCATCTGGTCTCGCAGGTAAGTCTGGATCCTGTCGGCGAGTTCCTGGAATACGGTGGATGTCGTCCTGCCGCAACCTGGACAGGCAATGACCATCGGGGTGAATTTGCGCAGGCCCATGGTTTGCAGGATTTCCTGCGCCACCACGACTTCCTTGGTGCGATCGCCGCCGGGTTCCGGGGTAAGAGAAATGCGGATCGTGTCGCCGATGCCTTCCTGCAGCAGCACCGACAGGGCCGCGGTGGAAGCGACAATGCCCTTGCTGCCCATGCCGGCTTCCGTCAATCCGAGGTGCAGCGGATAGTCGCAGCGGCGTGCGAGCTCCCGATATACCGCGATCAGGTCCTGCACGCCGGAGACCTTGCACGACAGGATGATCTTGTCGGCATTCAGTCCGAGTTCTTCTGCGCGCTGGGCGTTTTCGATCGCCGAGGTCACGAGGGCTTCATACATGACAGCCTGCGCAGTCCACGGCTCGGCGCGGCCGGCGTTTTCATCCATGATGCGGGCCAGCAGGGACTGGTCGAGGCTACCCCAATTGACGCCGATGCGGACCGGCTTGTCGTATTTGCAGGCCACCTCGATCATCTGCGCGAACTGGGTATCGCGCTTGGCACCCTGACCGACGTTGCCGGGATTGATCCGGTACTTCGACAATGCCTGCGCGCATTCCGGAAAATCGGTCAGCAGCTTGTGGCCGTTATAGTGGAAATCGCCGACCAGCGGAACATCGACGCCCATCCTGTCAAGCTGCTCGCGGATCGCGACCACCGCGGCGGCGGCTTCGGGATTATTGACGGTGAGGCGCACGAGTTCCGAACCGGCACGGGCAAGGTCCTTGATCTGGATCGCGGTGCCGATGGCATCCGCGGTATCGGTATTGGTCATCGACTGTACGACGACCGGCGCCGGGCCTCCGACCAGCACTTCCCGGGTGCCATAGCGTATGGACACTCCGCGGGTGCGGCGCTTGGACATCGGGCCCGAGGCAATAGGAGAATTGGCTGTCGACATGGGATGATTATTTCAGGGTTAAGCGGGCGACGTTGCCATTGCCCGGCGCCTTGAGTTCGACCGGGGTTCCGCGCAGCGTGGCATCGACACCGGATGCATTGCCGATGACGACGGCGACAGGATCCGTGACGTCGAAAGTTTCCGTTTCCCCTGCCTTGACCACGCGCGCTATCAACGGCTTGCCACCAGCGGACCGGACTTCGACCCATGAATCCTGCCTTACCCGGATCACCAGGGAATTGGCTCCATCTGCGGGCGATGCCGATGTAGAAGGTGCGGCTGCGGCCGCTGTCGTTGCAGGGACGGCAGGACTTGCGCTTTGCTGGGCCGGGGAATCGTCGGCTGCTCCCTGCGCCGTGGATTGCGCGGGTTGCGCTGGATTGCGCGGGTCGCTGGCTGCAGCCGGATCAAGCGGCGGCTGTGCATTGACGGGTTCCGGCGATGCGGATACGGAATCCGGCGCGGGCGGCGTGGATGCACCCTGGGAATCGGGTGCCGATGGCGTGTTTATCTGGGACAGGCCATCCCTGACTTGGGAACTGGCCGATTGCGACATGCCTGCAAAATCCACGCCCTGCTGCAGCGCAAACACGACGGCGCCGATCGCCGCGATCGCGACACCTGCGACGATCCATTTTGCCGTACCACCGCCCGTACGAGCGTTCATCGATGGAAGGCGAGCCTCGGAAAACGGCGTCGACAGATTCTGGCGCGGACGCACAAGCTCCTGCGCCACCATGGTTTCGCCGCCGAGCGAGGCAAGCAGAGGTGCTGCATCGATCTTGAGCAGCTTCGCATACTGCCGCACGAACCCGCGCGCCGTCGCCATGCCGGGCAGTGACGGATAGTCGTCCGCCTCGAGGGCAATCACCTGCCTGGGGGCGAGATTCAGCTGGCCAGCCACCTGCTCGATCGTCCAGCCGCGCTCCTGGCGGCCGGCCGCGAGGCGTGCTCCCGGGGAAGCCGGGACGGGCTGCTCCCTACCGGTATCGCCGGGCATGGCTTGATCGTTCAATCCTGGCTCATTCATTGAAGGCTCCACGTTGATAAGCGGCATATTCGGCCGAACCGGCGTGGCGGCGGCGCAGCTGGTTGGCAAGGCTGGCCGCGGTTGCGCGGTCGCCCAGCCGGTGCTCAATGCGGATTGCGAGCCAGAGCACGTCGGCTGTCATCACTTCAGCTTTCATGACCCGGGCAACGTAAAACCGCGCTCTCTCATAATCGCCGCGTTCGAAATACAGGCGGGCGAGATTGAGGTTCGTCGAAGGATTACCGGGATCGACCTGGAACGCCTGTGAGAAATACCGTTCGGCCGCCACCTTGTCGTTGCTCTTGAGGCTGCAGAATCCCGCGTTGTTCAGGGCCTTGGCCGGCGACTGGTAGGCGCGATTCTTCAGCGCCGCCTCGAAGTACTGGATCGACTGCTTTTCACGGCCGTTCTGGCAGAGAAACCAGCCATAGTTGTTATTAAAATCCGGAGTATTCGGCGCGAGCCGGATCGCCTGGAGGAAGTTTTCCTCAGCAAGCCGGGTCTCGCCCATATCCATATAGATCAGGCCGCGCATGCTGTAGGCATCGGCGAAATCCGGGTCGGCGGCAAGCGCTTGCTTGATCTCGTCGAGTGCTACCGCCATCTGGCGTTGCTCGTAGTAACCGACCGCAAGCTGCAAGCGGATGCGCGCGCGCTTCTGGTTGTCGGTCTGGTCCGACAGCGTTGGAAGTTCCCCCGAAGTGCCGGAAGTCGTGGCGCAACCGGTCAGAAATACCAGGGACGCCATGGCGGAAATAAATGTCAGGCGCAGTGCGCCCGTCCTGCGATGACTCACCTTGGCACCTCGACGATGCGGCCGAAATTCTTGCCGAACTTTTGCTGGTACTCGGCCATTTTCTGCATACGTTCCTGTACCCGGGTGCGGTCCTGCACTTCGCCGGCCAGCTGCCCGCAGGCGGCATCGATGTCGTCGCCACGCGTCTTGCGAATGGTCGTGACGATGCCCGCATCCATCAGGATCTGGGCAAAGGCCTTGATGCGGCCATTGTTGGACCGCTTGAGACCCGACTCCGGGAAGGGATTGAATGGAATCAGGTTGAATTTGCAGGGAACCGGTTCCGGCCCGTGCATCACCAGATTGATCAATTCCTGCGCATGCGCGTCGGTGTCATTAACGCCGTCGAGCATGCAGTATTCAAAGGTAACGAAATCCCGCGGTGCGAATTCGAGATAGCGACGGCAGGCCGCCATCAGTTCAGCCAGCGGATATTTCTTGTTGAGCGGCACCAGTCCGTCGCGCAGAGCATCGTTCGATGCGTGGACCGATACGGCAAGCGCCACCGGGCATTCCTGGGACAGCTTGTCCATCATCGGCACGACGCCGCTGGTGGAGACGGTCACGCGGCGGCGGGACAGGCCATAGGCATTATCATCGAGCATGAGCTTGAGCGCGGTGACCGTGGGTTCGAAATTCAGCAGCGGTTCGCCCATGCCCATCATCACGACATTGGTGATCTGGCGTTCACCCTTGGGTCCGGGCTCGATGCCCTTGGTACGCCGCAACTCGAATTCAGCCATCCAGAGCTGGCCGATGATTTCACCGACCGTCAGGTTGCGGTTGAAGCCTTGCTTGCCCGTCGAGCAGAAACGGCAGTTCACCGCACAGCCCGCCTGTGTGGAAATGCAAAGCGTGCCGCGGTTTTCCTCGGGAATGAAAACAGTTTCGACGGCATTACCCTGCCCTACGTCCAGCAGCCACTTGCGTGTTCCGTCCGACGAGGTGTGATCGCTGATCACGGCCGGCGCGGAAATCCTTGCATGCAGTTTCAGCTTGTCACGCAAGGATTTCGCAAGATCCGTCATTGAATCGAAATCGCTGGCGCCGAATTGGTGTATCCAGCGCTGCAATTGCTTGGCACGAAACGGTTTTTCACCCAACTCGCCGCAGTAGGCAATAAGTTGCGCAGGATCAAGATCCAGCAGATTGGTGAGTTCCGTCATGACAAGTCTTCATTAATAGTGTCTGTCCAGAATAGTGATTCACGGACAGACGGGATTGCAATTAGCGCGAATAAACGTTCAGCGCGGGGAAGAAATAGGAAATTTCGACCTGGGCTGTTTCCGGCGCATCGGAGCCATGGACCGCGTTGGCATCGATGGAGTCGGCGAAGTCGGCACGGATGGTGCCCTTGTCTGCCTTCTTTGGGTCGGTTGCACCCATCAGTTCACGGTTCTTGGCAATGGCGTTATCGCCTTCGAGCACCTGAATCATCACCGGACCGGAAACCATGAAATCGACCAGGTCCTTGAAGAACGGACGCTCGCGGTGCACGGCATAGAAGCCTTCGGCTTCGGCGCGAGACAGCTGCGCCATGCGGGCTGCGACGACTTTCAGGCCGGCGTTTTCGAAACGGGTATAAATCTGGCCGATAACGTTCTTCGCTACAGCGTCGGGTTTGATGATCGACAGGGTGCGTTCATTTGCCATCTGTGAAAACTCCAATAAAAAGAAAGGGTTAAGGTGAATAATCGAGAAATCAACTAACCTTCAATTTTAGCACGAAAGCATTTGAACTCAGAGCTTCCCTACAGGCAGCGCGTTTTGATGCGGGAGAACCTTTATAGGTTCCACGTGGCCTAAACACTGAATCAGCATGCTATGCTGCTAACAGACACAAATCGTGGTCGTGTTCCTTTTTCAGGAGGCTTTATGGATAATCATCTGCAGCAGACTTACTCACCGACCGCGGGCCGGGAAGCCCTGGTCGTCCGCAACCGCGTTTTGCGCAATACCTATTGGCTGCTGGCAATTTCCATGCTTCCCACGGTGCTGGGCGCATGGATTGGAGTGCAGTTCAATTTTTCATTCTTTGCGGGCAATTCTATTTTCGGTTTCGTTGCATTCCTTGCAATCGCATTCGGTTTCTTTTATGCGATCGAGAAGACCAAGAATTCAGGACTAGGCGTCGCCGTGCTGCTCGGCTTCACCTTCTTCATGGGTCTGATGCTGTCTCGCCTGATCGGGCATATCCTCGGTTATTCCAACGGCGCTTCGCTGATCATGATGGCCTTCGGCGGCACGGCTGCAATTTTCGCGGGGATGGCGACCATCGCCACCGTCTCCAAGCGCGATTTCTCAGGACTCGGCAAATGGCTTTTCGTAGGCGTGCTGGTGCTGATCGTTGCCGCACTGGCCAATATTTTCCTGCAGATGACGGCGCTGTACTTGGTAATTTCAGTGATGGCGATCGTGATTTTTTCTGCCTACATCCTGCATGATGTGCAGCGAGTGATCAATGGCGGCGAAACGAATTACATTTCGGCAACGCTGGCCATCTATCTCGACGTCTACAATATCTTCAGCAACCTGCTTGCCCTGCTGGGCTTCGCAGGCGGCAGCCGGGACTGAACCACGCCTTGGCATGGAAAGGCCCCGCGCAGAGAAAAAGCCGACCTCGGGTCGGCTTTTTATTTTCATGTCCTATCGTTGCCGAGGGCTCGATTATCAAGGCAGGTCAAACACGGCAATCGATTCCACGTGCGCGGTATGAGGGAACATGTTCACCACTCCTGCATGGCTCAGGCGATATCCACCCTGGTGTACTAGATAGCCGGCGTCTCGCGCCAGCGTCGACGGGCTGCAAGAGACATAGACAATACGCTTGGGACGCAATCCCGGTGCGGTTTCTCCCAGCCCGACGATGGCCTGGCAGACTGCAATCGCTCCCTCTCGCGGCGGATCGATCAGCATGCGATCGAACTTGCCCAGCGCGATGAAATCCTCGGTTGTCGCTTCAAACAGATTGCGGCAATGAAACGAGGTTTTCGTATCTACACCGTTGGTCCTGGCGTTGGCGAGCGCGCGCTCGGTGAGCGCGGTGCTGCCTTCGATACCTACGACTTCCCGAACCTGGGTTGCGATCGGTAGCGTGAAATTGCCAAGCCCGCAAAACAGGTCCGCCACCCTTTCATCCGGCTGCGCATCGAGCAGGCGCAACGCGCGTCCTACGAGAACGCGATTGATATGGTGATTTACCTGGGTAAAGTCGGTCGGCTTGAAAGGCATCGTGATGCCGAACTCCGGCAATACGTAATCAAGCTGCACATCGGTCGGGTAAAACGGATAAACGGTATCCGGCCCCTTCGGCTGCAGCCACCACTGGACAGCATGCTCGTCGGCAAAGGCCCGCAGCTTCGCTTCATCGTCTGCGGTCAGCGGCGCCATGTTCCGCATCACCAGTGCCGTGACGCTGGCGCCCACCGCAAGCTCGATCTGCGGCATCTGATCGAATATCGAAAGCGATTCCACCAGGCGGCGCAACGGCACCAGCATTGCCGACACGTGCGGCGGCAGGATTTCGCAGGTTTTCATGTCGGCGATGAACGAGGATTTGCGTTCATGAAAACCGACCAGTACGCCCCCCTTCTTCTGCACATTGCGGACCGACAGGCGCGCGCGGTAGCGGTAGCCCCAGGTCGGGCCGTAGATCGGCCGCATCATGCGTTCCGCCTTTACCTTACCGATGTGCCAGAGGTTGTCTTCCAGTACGCGCTGCTTGATCGCCACCTGCGCCGAGGGCTCCAGATGCTGCATCGCGCAGCCGCCGCAGGTGCCGAAATAGGTGCACTTCGGCGCGACCCGCAAGGCCGATTCGCTATGGAGTTCCGTCAGGGTTGCCGCTTCCCACTTCGGCTTCTTGCGAAAGGATTGAAAGCTGACACGCTCTCCAGGCAAGGCGCCTTCGACAAAGATGACCTTCCCAGGCGTGCCATCCTCGTTTTGCAAGTGGCCGACGCCGCGTCCCTCCATGTCGAGGGATTCGATAACAATAGTGCTCTGTTGCATAGGAAATAGTAGTCGCCTGACGTGCGCGGCCCCTGTCATTCGTCCTTCTGTTACGCAAAAGACAAGGGGAGGCGCGGCTCGGCTGTGGAAATCAAGATAATCGATGGAAAACCGTGGAATCTACCACGCGGCGAGGTATTCCTTCCAGTGCTCGCCATCCTGCAGGGCCAAGGCATCGCGCACCATCGCCATTTCCTCTTCATAAGCGGCCTTGCTCATGACGCCGCGCATCAGCAGGAAACGGCAGTATACGAGATAGGTGTTGACCACGTCGGTCTCGCAATAATCCCGGATTTCCTTGAGGCGCCCTTCCTGGAACAGCGTCCATACCTGCGAACCGTCGACGCCCATTTTTCCCGGAAAGCCGCACAGCTTGGCCAGGTCATCGAGAGGCGCATTGGCACGCCCGGTGTACAGCGCCAGCAGGTCCATCAGGTCCATGTGCCGCGTGTGGTACCGGCTCAGATAATTGTTCCATTTGAAATCGCGGTCTTCCTCTCCCATTTCCCAGTAGCGGGATGCGCAGACGCCATGCACCATCGCGCGATAATGCAGAACAGGCAGGTCGAATCCGCCGCCGTTCCAGGAAATCAGCTGCGGCGTGTAACGGTCGATGATGCGGAAGAAGTCGTGGATCAGCTTCGGCTCCTGGTCATCCAGGGTGCCAAGCGAGCGGACGCGGAAGCCGTCATCGTCGCGAAAAACGCAGGAAATCGCGGCGACCCGGTGCAAATGATGCTGGAGGAATTCCGATCCCGTCTTTTCACGGCGGGCAGCGAAGGCTGCTGCGGCAACTTCGGCATCGGTCAGCGAGGCGAATTCCGGGTTCAAGGCACGCAAGCCGGCGACATCGGGAATCGTCTCGATGTCGAATACAAGAACGGGAATCACAACAAAGCGTCCTTGCCGACGCCGCGCGCCGTCAATGCCCGCTTCAGCTTGACCAGGGCTTCCTGCTGTATCTGGCGCACCCGCTCGCGGGTGACGCTCATTTCGGCGGCAAGTTCTTCCAGCGTGGCCGGATCGTCGTTATCGAGGCCGAAACGTCGAACGATGACGACCCGCTGCTTGTCGGGAAGCTTCTTCAGCCAGTCCCGCACCAATCCCATCATTTCGTGATGCTCCGCGCGCGAATCCGGACCGTCGTCCGCATCACCCGGCAGCATGTCCATCAGGCTGGCCTGCGGGTCGTTGTCGAGCGGAGCGTCGAGCGAGGTGGCATGCTCCGACAGCGCGAGGATATCCTGCACGTCTTCCACGGGACGGTCGACGAGATGGGCGATATCTTCCGCCGTTGCGTCCTTGCCGTCGTGATGCTGCGCCTCGAGGTGATACTTGGCCCTGAGAATTTGGTTGAGTTCACGCACCATGTGAACCGGCAGGCGCACAGTGCGCGCCTGGTTCATGATCGCGCGTTCGATGCTCTGGCGTATCCACCAGGTGGCATAGGTGGAAAAACGGAAACCGCGCTCGGGTTCGAATTTATCGATCGCGCGCATCAAGCCGAGATTGCCTTCCTCGATCAGGTCGAGCAGCACAACCCCGCGGTTGATGTAATGCTTGGCAATCGAGACGACCAGCCGCAGATTGTGCTCGATCATCTTCTGCCGCGCTTCGAAATTTCCCTGCTTGGCGAGCGTTGCGTAATGCACTTCTTCCGCGACCGTCAGCAGCGGCCTAGCCCCGATCTGGTTGAGATAGTGCTGCGTCGTGTCGGTTGACAGTTCGGCCGCCAGCACCGTTTTCAACTCGTCAACGGGATCCGCCGCCGGTGCGATGGCCTCCTCCCCACGTTCTGTATCGTCGATCAGTTCGTCGGCATCATCTGCGACGTTGAGCGGCATGTCTTCGGACAGGCCATCCGAAGAAGCGTCGTCATCCATGGGATCGTGAGGAGTGCGATTCATTTAGCGGCTTGGAAGAAATTTTGACGGATCGACCGGCTTTCCTTGCTGACGTATCTCGAAATGCAGCTTTACCTCGTCGGTATCAGAATTTCCCATCTCGGCAATCTTCTGACCCTTGGTGACATTTTGATCTTCTTTCACAAAGATGGTTTTGTTATGCGCGTAAGCGGATAACAAGTTGTTGGAGTGCTTGACGATGACAAGATTACCGTAACCCCGAATGCCACTGCCAGCATACAGCACTTTGCCCGACCCCGCCGCTACAACCGGCTGCCCCATCTTTCCGGCAATATCGATGCCTCTTTTTCCTTCGCTGAAATGGGAAATGACCCTGCCTTCCGCAGGCCAGATCCATGCGATGTTTTCATCATCGCCCGAGGGCCCGGGTTCAGGAGTCTTGTCCACGGCTTTCGGCGCTTCCGCGCGCGGAGGCGTTCCGGCGGCGGGTGCCGCAGGCGCGGCAACGGCCGAATCCGGTTTCTGCAGTTCCGCAAGAATTCCGTCGGAGTACGGCCGCTTGTCGCCGCGCGGTCCCGACTTGTTGGGTACTGCGCCGGCTGCGGACTGGGGCGGCGTCAGCGGACGAACCTCCGTACCCGGCGCGGAGGCAACGCTCCCGGTCTGCGGCGCGCCGTCCGGCGGCAGGACGCGCAACACTTGGTCCACCTTGATGTCGTTCGGGTTGGCAAGGTTGTTCCATGCAACGATGTCACGATAGTTCTGCCCAAAATCTAGCGCGATCTGGATCAATGTATCGCCTCTGCGAACGGTGTAGAAACCACGGTTGTCGGCGCGGGTCGCGGGTGCGGCCTGCTGCTGTGCGGGCGGAGGCGCAGCGGGCTTCGGCGCCTCGCCCACCCTGGGTCCGACCGGCCGGTCAACCACGGGTGCGGTGCCGTGCGGCGTCGTACACGCGGCGAGCCAAATCGAAAGGGCTGCGATAAACAGGGATTGTTTTGTTCTCATTCTCATACTATTTACATTTGGCGACAGCGCGCGACGGGTCTGCATCGAAATCGGGAAGTCAGACGACGCCAGGACGCAGGGGAACGAAATGGCAATCCTCCAGCGTGGTGTTGGTCCACTCGAACTTGCTGACGCGCTCTATGAGTTGCAGTACCTGCCGTTGCGCGCCGACCGGAGCAACCAGTCGTCCGCCGATACTCAATTGGTCCAGAAGCGCCTGCGGCACTTCCATTCCCGCGGCCGCGAGGATGATGCCGTCGAACGGTGCCGCTTGCGGAAGGCCAAGCATACCATCTCCATACTGCAGCCGGATATTGGCGATGCGAAGCGGGCGAAGGTTGGACTTGGCCAGTTCATGCAAGGGCTTGATGCGCTCGATGGAATACACTTCCCTGGCTACCAGCGACAGCACCGCGGCCTGGTAGCCGCAGCCGGTGCCGATTTCCAGAACCTTGTCGAGCACGCCGCCGCTGGCATTGGCGCGCATGACTTCGATCATGCGCGCGACGATATAAGGCTGGGAAATGGTCTGGTGATGTCCGATCGGCAGCGATGCATCGATGTAGGCCTGGCCCGACAGTCCCGGTTCGACGAACATGTGGCGCGGGACGGCCGCCATTGCGGCCAGCACCTTGGCATCCTTCACGCCCTGCTTGGCAACACGCGCGACCATGGCCGAGCGCACCGCATCCGACACCATCGGTTCCGGACGGGCGACCGGCGGCGGATTGGCCGAAGCGGAGCGCGCAATTCCGCGCCCGTGAACGGCGTCGATGACCGGCGCCGACCGGTTCAGGTTGAGCGAGGCATTCAGCGTTGCATTCTGTGTTGCGGTTTGGGGCGTTGCTACCCTTGGCAACGGCCTCGATGGCTGCGCCCTGCCCGCCGCCTTGTCGACCACGGAAGAAAGGGGCAGCGGGAAACGCTTGTCCTTGCCGCTCATGCCATGCTCCGCTTGAGCACGTCGAGCTGCGCCGTGTGGGTAAGATCGATCTGCAGCGGCGTCACGGAAACGTGGCCGCCGGCGACCGCATGGAAATCGGTGCCCTCGCCCGAATCCTTGGCCCTGCCCGCCGGACCGATCCAGAAGATTTCGCGGCCCTGGGGGTCGAGCGTCTTGATCACAGGTTCGGACTCATGCCGCTTGCCGAGCCGGGTTGCGCGCATGCCGCGGATGTCCTCGTAAGGCAGATTGGGAATGTTGACATTCAGGAGATAGGGTTTGCCCAGCAGGTCGAGATCGCGCTGCACGAATTCGCGCGCGATGCGCGCCGCCGAGTCCACATGCGCCCACCCCTTTTCCACCTGGGAGAAGGCAATGGCCGGAATGCCGAACAGGTATCCCTCGGTGG
The DNA here is from genome assembly GCF_035916955.1 of Noviherbaspirillum album. Lineage (NCBI taxonomy): Bacteria > Pseudomonadati > Pseudomonadota > Betaproteobacteria > Burkholderiales > Oxalobacteraceae > Noviherbaspirillum > Noviherbaspirillum album. The sequence continues at coordinate 105,825 of NZ_JAWIIV010000018.1, forward strand.
CCGCAGCCACCGTCCCCGAGTACAGCGTATCATCGCCCATGTTCTGACCCTGGTTGATTCCCGAAACGACCAGATCCGGACGAAACGACAGGCCGGTCAGCGCAATGTGCACGCAGTCGGATGGCGTGCCGTTGACGAAATAGAAGCCGTTGTCCGCGCGATAAACCATCAGCGGACGGTCCAGCGAGAGGGAGTTGGAACTGCCGGACCGGTTGCTGTCCGGAGCGACCACCATCACCTCGGCAAATGACTGCATTTCATTTGCAAGCGCGATAATGCCCGGAGCAAGGTAACCGTCGTCGTTACTAACGAGAATTTTCATACCGGAATTTTACCCGATGCGATCCAGTCTTCCAGCATGGCATCGGGACCTTGTTGACATTTTGCGGCAGAAGCCTAGAATAAAACGACCGTTCTTTTTTACCATCATTGACAACAAGGAGACACCATGAAAGCTATCCTCTGCAAGAGCTGGGGACTTCCCGATACCTTGGTCGTAGAGGAGCTGCCGGATGTCATTCCCGCCGCCGGCCAGGTTGCCATCCGGGTGGAGGCAGCCGGCGTGAATTTTCCCGATGTGCTCATCATTCAGAACAAGTACCAGTTCAAGCCGGAACTCCCGTTTACACCGGGCAGCGAACTGGCCGGCGTCATTACGGCCGTCGGCGACGGCGTAACCAATGTCAAGACGGGCGACAAGGTCCTGGCCTTTGTCAGCCAGGGCGCCTTTGCGCAGCAGATCGCCGTGCCGGCTAAGCTGGTGATGCCCATGCCGCCGGGACTGGACTTCGACACAGCAGCGGCAGTGACGCTTACCTACGGCACATCCCATCATGCGGTCGTCGACCGGGCCCAGTTGAAGGCGGGCGAAACCATGCTGGTGCTGGGAGCCGCAGGCGGCGTGGGGCTTGCCGCGATCGAGATAGGCAAGGCACTGGGCGCGCGCGTTATCGCCGCGGCATCGACCGACGAAAAGCTCGCCGTGTGTACCGAGCACGGTGCGGATGCGACCATCAATTACACCACGCAGGACCTGCGCGAGGCGATCAAGGCGGCAACGGACGGCAAAGGCCCTGATGTGATTTATGACCCGGTCGGCGGCATTTATGCCGAGCCGGCATTCCGCTCCATCGGATGGCGCGGCCGCTATCTGGTTGTCGGTTTTGCCAACGGCGAGATTCCTAAGCTGCCGCTTAACCTTGCACTGCTCAAGGGCGCGTCGCTGGTGGGCGTATTTTGGGGCGAATATGCACGCCGCGAGCCGAAAGCGAACCTGGCCGCAATGCGCGAGCTGATGGAGTGGATGGCACAAGGCAAGATCAAGCCGCATATCTCCGGGCGCTATGCATTGGCCGACACGGCGCAGGCCTTGAACGACATGGCTGCGCGCAAGGTCACCGGCAAGGTCGTGATCCAGCCGCAGAAATAAGGCATTCCGCCAGTTCCCGGCCGCGTACCCAGCGGCCGGCGCTTAGAGCGGTTTCGCCGCGACTGCGCGGCGGTATCGCCAAGTCTCCGCTCTAATCCCGCTCGGCCAGCGTTTGGTGGACGAAGGCCGAAAGGATCAGGCGGTCATGGATCGAGACATCCACGAACTCGAATCCATGCTTGAACCCGTCGCCATTTTCCGATGGCGCCACCGAACGCAGCACCATGCGCAAATTCAGGAATTCATCCTGCCCGGCCGCGCGCACCTTGAACTTGATGTGCCCTTCTTCGCCCTTCGTGCCGAGTATCTGCTTGACCGTGCCCGAGGTGCCTCCCATGCTGAGGTCGGTCAGCGTTGCCGCTCCGGTCCTTTCGGCCGAGCCGAGCGAAACCGCGGCGATGATTTTGACCTCGGCCCGCACGCCCTTGCGCACGACGGTGCAGCGCACTTCCTTCGGATAGGACAGATGGAGATAGGGATGCGGCGAATGCACCGACTTGACGGCGGCCGCCACGAAGGCATAAGCCTTCTTTCCCGAAAAGGCGCGTACGATGAAGGTCTGCCCGTCGCGAATGAAATCGAGCTTGCCATCGGTACTAGGCGCCGTGACGAACACTGTCTTGTTCTTGACGAAACCGATCAGCCGCACCGTATAGCGGATGGAAGAGTTGTCGATCTGCTGCAGGTACAGGGTTTCACCGACATACCAGCGTACGTCGTCCATGCCGACGACGATTTCCTTCGCCTGATTCTCATCGCCGCGCGCAGGTCCCTGCGCTTGAACGGCAGGCTCTGCCGCGGCCGGTTGCTGAACCGGCGGGCGCGCCGTGGGAACCGAGTTGAACTCCCAGGCGGTGTCCTGTATGAAACCGCTGTCGAGCAAATCATCCAGCTGCTTCTGGTTCTCCAGCACGAAGCCCTGTGCCAGCAGAAGTTTGCCGTGCCAGTCGTAAATCGAGCGCGGCAGCGGCGCGCCGACCGCCAAGTCGGCGGCACGCACTGGAATCAATGAAACCACGGGTTCAGACATGTGACCTTTCAGGCGAGTGCAGAATGTCCACAGCGATGCAAGTATAGAGAGATTTTACGCAACATCGCAATGCGGCGGCCGGCATTCCGACTATGCCACATTGTCCGCAAGCTGCTCGACATGAGCCTGCTCAAAGAAAGCCTTCGCTATATCAGCATCGCGGGTGCGCTTGAACGGCGGCAGGCTTTGCCAGATGCGGCGCCCGTAGGGCTTGGTGATGAGCCGCGGATCGCAGATCATCAATACGCCGCGGTCGGTTTCATCGCGGATCAGGCGTCCGGCGCCCTGCTTCAGGTTGATGATGGTGGCCGGCAGCTGATGATGCACGAAGCCGTTCAAGCCCTTGCGCTCGAGCGCGTCGATGCGCGCGGCAAGCACCGGGTCGTCGGGCGGCGAGAATGGCAGCTTGTCGATGATGACCAGGGACAGCGCGTCTCCCCGCACATCCACGCCCTCCCAGAAGCTCTGGCTGCCGATCAGCACGGCATTGCCGGCGGCGCGGAAGCGGTCGAGCAGCTCGGTGCGCCCCGCCTCGCCCTGCACCATCAGGGGAAACGGCAAGCCGCGCTTCTCGAACTCCTCCCGCAGGCGCTCTGCAGCCCGATTGACCGCGCGTATCGTGGTGCAGAGCAGGAAAGTGCGCCCGCCTGCAGCTTCGATCATCGGCAACGCGGCATCGATAACGGCATCCGTGTAATCGAAGGAATTCGGCGCCGGCAGGTTTTCCGGCACATATAGCAGGCCCTGGTTGCCGTAATCGAAAGGGCTGGGCCAGGTATGCGCCGGCTCGTTCCACAATCCCATCTGGGAAGCATAGTGATTGAAATCGTTTTTTACCGCCAGCGTAGCGGAGGTGAAGATCCATGCCCGCGGCGTGCCCTCGCGCTGCTTGCTGAAGATGGGCGCAATCGACAATGGCGTCAGGTGCAGCTGCAGCGACGATGTGAATGCCTCCACCCAGAGCACGCGGTCCTGCGGATATTCGGTGCTTTCCTGGGTCGGCTGCCTTGCCGCGTCCCAGTCGGCCAGCCTCTTTGCCAGTTCGAGTCCGCGCGTGCGGCACTGCTCTATCGTTTCGGCACGCTCGGCCTGCCCTTCAAGGACGCCGACCATGATGTCGAGTTCTTCCCTGAGCTTGTCGAGCGCCGGAAAGAATGGACTCGACGGCGCGATCTGGTTGACCGCGAGGCGCACGATATCCTGCGGGAAGGTCAGCCGCAGATCGCGTGCCGCGCGCTCGACGGTGGAAACGACTTTTGCCCAGTCTGCGCCGTCACGGGCATGCGCCAGTCCTTCGGCGAGCACGTCGCGGCAGAGTTCCAGCACCTGCGACGTGGAGATGGTTTCACCGAAAAACAGGGTGGCCGTTTCGGGGAGCTGGTGCGCCTCGTCAAAAATGACGGTATTGGCTGTCGGGAGCAGTTCGGCCACGCCGGTATCCTTCAGGGCGACATCGGCGAAGAACAGGTGATGATTGACGACCACGACATCGGCCTGCTGCGCTTCCTTGCGCGCCTTCATCACGAAGCAATCCTGGTAATACTGGCATTCGTTGCCCATGCAGGTATCGCGCGTCGACGTCACGAGATTCCATACCGATGCCGATTCCGGCACCTTGGAAAGCTCCGCCTTGTCGCCGGAACTGGTGGTCTTGACGAAGCGGGATATCTCGCGCAAGTGCCCGACATCCTCGCGGGCAGTCAGTCGTCCGTTCTGCAGGGTGCGCTCCAGATGGAAATGGCAGACATAATTCGCCCTTCCCTTCAGCAAGGCTACCGAAACGGGCGTGTTGAGCGCCTTGCGCACGGTGGGAATATCGCGCAGATAAAGCTGGTCCTGCAGGTTCTTGGTTCCGGTGGACAGGATGACCTTGCCGCCCCATAGCAGGGCGGGAACCAGGTAGGCGAAAGTCTTTCCGGTACCGGTGCCCGCTTCGGCGATCAGGGCCTGACGGTTGGCGATGGCATTGGCGATTGCCTTGGCCATCTCGGTTTGCGACTGGCGTGGACGAAAACCGCGTACCGCCTGGCTGAGCGGGCCGCTTGCATTGAACAATTGATCAATGTCGGTATCGTGGTATTCCGGGACGGGGGACGGTGCGGTAATGTCGGTCAAGGCGGTCAATCAGAAACGGTCCCCGCGCGTCAAGCCGGCACGTCGGGGATGAGTTGCATTTTCAACAATGTGATGTGATCCTTGAGCTGGAGCTTGCGCTTCTTCAGGCGGCGCAGCTGCAGTTCGTCATGCAGCACATCACGCGACATCAGGTTGATCACGGCGTCGAGGTCGCGGTGCTCTACTTCCAGCTCGACAATGCGTCGCTGTATTTCTTCTGTCGGAATCATGAACGGCCAATGAAGTTCGATAACCCGTTATTTTAAGAGGGAAAAGCCCGCACGCGTAGAAAAGCTTGGCATGGCGGCCGGGAAATTTCTTTTGCGATGCGGACATGAAACACTCTTGCACAGGTACGGGTCGACATCACTGTCTTGCATGGCTGGACAGTGTTAGCTTGAACAGATGTAACAAAACTCTACAAAAAAACGGAAGATATTTTGCCCATGCAATAATTTCCCCGAGCAGTTCAACAACCCAAGTTTATGAGCCAATACAAAATCGAGGCAGGTACGGCGCAGCATATCGGAGATCGCGCCGAGCAACAGGACCGCGTGTCACTGTTCACTGCACCGAAGGCTCCCGGCTACCTGATGGCAGTCGTGGCGGATGGAATGGGTGGGCTGAGCGGCGGCGCAATGGCGGCCGAACAGGTGCTGCGTACCGCCAAGCAGGCATTCGATCTGTTTTCCCCGCAAACTGAAGATGCTGTCACCCTGATCAGAACGATTGCCAGGGACGCACATACCCTCATCAAGCTCAACGCCATTTCGTCGGAAAAAAAGCCGCACAGCACGATGGTGGTCCTGTTGCTGACACCGGAACGTACCGCAATCTGGGCGCATGCCGGCGATTCCCGACTCTACCGCTTCGACGGGCCGAATTGCGCAGAGCGCACCATCGACCATTCCCATGTGGCGAATCTCATCCAGCAGGGAAAAATTACGCCTCAGCAGGCGCGTGAGCACAAGATGGCGCACCTGTTGTTCAGCGCGCTCGGTTCCGCGGAAAGCGAGCCGGAAATCACGATCGGCAAATGCGCCAATCTGAAGGCAGGCGATGCTTTTCTGCTATGCACCGATGGACTCTGGCAGTATTTCTCGCGCGCGGAGCTGGGCGCGGCGATTGCAGTCAATTCCCCGAGGCAGGCCTGCGAGATGCTGATTGCCAAGGCACGCGAACGGGCAGCGGGCCACGAAGCCGACAACTGCACGATGGCGGTGGTCAAACTGGCGGAACCGACCCGGGAAACCAAGTCCTATACCGTGGACCGGATGCGGCGTGCCGTGTAATTGCGCAGCTGTAATCCGGCACGCATGGCGACCTCACAATTGATCGCGCAATCCTGCCGATGATCCAGCGATCCAACTATTTCGCTGCTGACTCGGCTGCGCGCTGCTTCTTCTCCTCAAGCTTGCGCGCTTTTTCTTCCTTTCGCCTTGCGACTTCCCTCTGGCGCGCTTCGGACTCCTGCACTTTTCGCTCGTAAGAAGCGATGTTCTTCGCCCGCTTGTCAGCCTCTGCCGCTTCCTTTTCCCTGAGCAGACGCATCTTTTCTTCGTGCTCGGCAACGCGGTCAACCGCGCGCGGCTTGGCGGAAGGTAAAGGCTTGGACGTTGGCTCCGGCGCCGCGCCGTCAGTCTGGCTTGCACCATGAATCGGCGCGCCGGACGCCGCTTCGCGTGCAGCGGCATCCCGCTCTTCCCGGCTGGCGCCTTCCTTTTCCCGTTTCGCGGCCAGCGCTTCTTCGCGCGATGTGACCTTGGCCTGGCGTATGACTTTGTTGGCATCGACCTCGACGGCACGAAGCGACCGCAGCGCCTCGCGCCGCGCTTCATTGGCATCCTCAATGCAGGAACTCGAAAAGAACTTCGGATTGCATCGCTGCTCTTCCTGAGCATGGCGTGCCTGCACCGCATCGCGTTCGAGGGCTGCTTCATCCAGCGCCCTCTCGGCCTGCTCGGCGGTCTTGATGGATCCGGAGGGATAACGCCTGGCGACAGCACCGATGTCGACCGTCTGCGATTGCGCGCCTTGAACCCGAGTATTTTGCGCCGCCGCGGCGCTCACGCCGCCGATGACGAGGACGGCGGCAAGCAAGGCAGCTGATCCAATTGCACCCTTGCGAGGAGGCCGTCGGTGTTGCTGGAGAGTCGGAATCATCGGCTTCGCTTCCTTCCTGGAATCTGGTCAGGCAATGGAGCCGGCCACGTCGCGCCGCTCGCTGTTCATGTATTCCGATGACTGCATCTCGATGATGCGCGACACCGTGCGGTGAAATTCATTGGCCAGCATGCCTTCCGTGTAAAGCTGGTCGGGCTCCACTTCCGCCGACATCAGCAGTTTTACCTTGTGGTCATAGAATACATCGATCAGCCAGGTAAAGCGGCGCGCTTCCGACGACATGGCGGCAGACATCTTCGGAATGTCCGAAAGAACCACCGTATGAAAGCGGCTTGCGAGTTCCAGGTAGTCATTCTGTGAACGCGGCCCGCCGCACAGGGTCGCGAAATCGAACCAGACTACGCCTCCCGCGCGGCGCAAGGCGCGGATTTCGCGCGCCTCGATGTGGATGCGCGGGTCTTCGTCGGCGGTTTCGGCCAGCTTGACGAAGGCCGCACGCAAGGCATCGCTGGCCGCCGCGCTCAGCGGGGTATGATAAGCATCCACCTGCTCCAGCGCCCGCTTGCGGTAATCGAGGCCCGCATCCACGTTCAGCACGTCCAGCCTGTCCTTGATGAGGCCGATCGCCGGCAGGATGCGGTCCCTGTGCAAGCCGTCCGGATACAGCGCATCGGGCACATAATTGGACGTCATGATAAATGAAACGCCGTTGTCGAAGAGCGCCTTGAGGAGGTTGTACAGGATCATCGCATCTGCGATGTCGGATACGTGGAACTCGTCGAAACAGATGAGCCTGTACTTCTTGGCAATCCTGCGCGCCACTTCATCCAGCGGATCGGCTACTCCCTTCAGGTCATCCAACTGGTGATGCACGCCACGCATGAATTCATGGAAGTGAAGCCTCGTCTTGCGCACCACCGGGACAACGGAGTAGAAGCTGTCCATCAGGAATGATTTCCCGCGGCCGACACCACCCCACATGTAGACGCCGCGCGGCACGCTCGGCCGGCTGATCAGCCGCTTGAGCTTATTGGATCGCTGCGCCTTGTACGCAACCCATTCGTCATAGGCTTGCTGCAGACGCTCGACGGCGCGCAATTGCGCTTCATCGGACTGGTAGCCGCGCTGCGACAGCGACTGCTCGTAAAACTCCCTGACGTTCATATGTTTTATTCGCTCGTTTCCATCGATGCATCCCGGGCGTTACCGTATCCGGAGCCTCGGATCGTATTATCGTATTGCCATTTCAACCCGACGTAAAAATGGGCGAGACTGGCTCGCCCATTACTCTGTCATTCTAATGCGCCTGCCGCATTTACCCCGGGTGAGGCTTGCGCGCCGTCTGCCACCGCCTGCAGTATCGCACTTCATTCGCAGCCGGAACAGTTTACTGCGGGTTCATCTCCACGGTTACCCTGGAAGGATAACGCCCGCCGCCGAGGCTGATCGGAAAGTTCAGCCCGACCCCTACCCCGAGATTGCCGCCACCGCCGCCAGCGCCGAGTCCGACGCTGGAGCCGAGCGGGCTGGAAGGCCTGTACACCGTCTCGGAGGTGCGGTAGCCTGCCTTGTTGCAGACGACCCGCAGTTCTCCGCTAGGCGTACCGACATCCACCGTGGCCGGCGTCGTGATATTCCAGCTGCCGGCCCCGGTCTGCACGACGCAGCTGGCGCCAGGCAAGGCCTGTCCCCGGCTTGCCGCATCGACCGCGATGGCAGTGCCGCCGGATCCTGTCGTGGCACATGCGGCAAGCGCAATCGGCAGCAACAGGATCAGGTGACGCATGGGCTTTCCTTAGTAGTTGAGCGAACGTTTGTCGACTGCGAGAGCAGCTTCCTTGGTTGCCTCGGACAGCGAAGGATGTGCATGGCAGATGCGGGCAATGTCTTCCGACGATGCGCGGAATTCCATCGCCACGACCGCCTCGGAAATCAGTTCCGACGCCATCGGGCCGACAATGTGCACACCGAGGATTTCATCGCTCTTGGCATCGGCCAGGAACTTCACCATGCCCGAGGTATCCCCGAGTGCACGGGCACGGCCGTTGGCCATGAACGGGAAGGTGCCCGCCTTGTAGGCGACGCCTTCAGCCTTGAGCTGCTGCTCGGTCTTGCCGACCCATGCAATTTCCGGAGATGTATATATGACCCAGGGAATTGTATTGAAGTTCACATGACCATGTTGACCTGCGATACGTTCCGCAACGGCAACACCCTCTTCTTCCGCCTTGTGCGCCAGCATCGGGCCGCGCACCACGTCGCCCACCGCCCATACGTTGGGCAGGTTGGTCTTGCAGTCGCCGTCGACGGCGATGAAGCCCCGCTCGTCGAGCTTGAGTCCGACGCCTTCGCCGTTGAGGCCGATGGTATTCGGCACGCGGCCGATGGACACGATGAGGCGGTCGAACACTGCCTTCTGCGCATTGCCCTTGTCATCGGTGTACTCGACCGTGACGTCCTTCTTGCCTGGTGTAATCGTGTTGATCTTTACGCCCAGGTTGATGGACAGGCCCTGCTTGACGAACAGCTTGAATGCTTCCTTTGAAATCTGCTCGTCTACAGCCGAGAGGAAGCCCGGCAAGGCTTCCAGCACCGTGACGTCTGCGCCGACACGACGCCATACGCTGCCCATTTCAAGACCGATGACGCCGGCGCCGATAACGCCGAGTTTCTTCGGCACGGCATCGATTGCCAGTGCGCCGGTGTTCGACAGGATCAGCTTTTCATCGAACGGAACATCCGGCAGCGCGCGCGGGTTGGAACCGGTCGCGAGAATGATGTGCTTGCCGGTAATGGTGTCTTCGGCAGCGCCGGCCACCTTGATTTCGTAACCTTCCGCGCCGGCTTTCACGAAGGAACCGCGGCCGTGGAAGAACGTGACCTTGTTTTTCTTGAAGAGATACAGGATGCCGTCATTGTTCTGCTTGACGATCGTATCCTTGCGCGCCAGCATCTGGCCGAGGTTGAGGTTCAGGCCCTTGACCTCGATGCCGTGGTCCGCGAAGGCGTGACCCGCATGCTCGAAATGCTCGGACGACTGCAGCAGCGCCTTCGAGGGAATGCATCCGACGTTGGTGCAGGTGCCGCCCGGCGCCGGGCCGTTCTTGGCATTCTTCCATTCATCAATGCAAGCGGTGCTGAAACCCAGCTGGGCAGCACGGATTGCCGCGACATAGCCGCCAGGGCCGCCGCCGATAACTACCACATCAAAATTTTTCGACATATACGTAACCTTTTATCCGCAGGATGGACCACGCACACGGAAGGCGGACGAGATGTCCGCGTTCCGCGTGCATTCAGAGCGTTTTCAGCCTGAGTCTTAGAGGTCGAGCAGGAGGCGGGCCGGATCTTCCAGCGCTTCCTTCATCGCGACCAGGCCCAGCACGGCTTCGCGGCCGTCGATGATGCGGTGGTCGTAGGACATGGCCAGGAAGTTGATCGGACGGATCACGATCTGTCCGTTCTCCACCACCGGGCGCTCCTTGGTGGCGTGGACGCCGAGGATCGCGGACTGCGGCGGGTTGATGATCGGTGTCGACAGCATCGAACCGAACACGCCGCCGTTGGAGATCGAGAACGTGCCGCCGGTCAGTTCGTCGAGCGTGAGCTTGCCGTCCTTGGCCTTGACGCCGAACTCGGCGATCTTCTTCTCGATTTCCGCAATCGTCATCTGATCGACGTCGCGCAGGATCGGCACGACCAGGCCGCGCGGGGAACCGACCGCGATGCCGATGTCGAAGTAGCCGTGGTAGACGATGTCGTTGCCGTCAACCGACGCATTCAGGATCGGGTACTTCTTCAGCGCGGCGACGGCAGCCTTGACGAAGAAGGACATGAAGCCCAGCTTGACGCCGTGCTCCTTCTCGAACTTGTCCTTGTACTTGTTGCGCAGGTCCATGACCGGCTGCATGTTGACTTCATTGAAGGTGGTCAGGATCGCATTGGTCGACTGCGATTGCAGCAGGCGCTCGGCGATACGCGCGCGCAGGCGGCTCATCGGCACGCGCTCTTCCGGACGGTTGCCGAGGTTCTGCGCTCCGGGAGCTGCGACTTGCTGCAGGGCCGGCTTGGGTGCGGCCGCGGGGGCAGGCGCAGCGGGCTTGGTCTCGAGCGCGTTGATCACGTCGCCCTTGGTGACGCGGCCGTCGCGGCCGGTGCCGGAAACCTGGCCGGCGGACATGTTGTTGTCGGCCAGCATTTTTGCAGCGGCGGGCATGGCTACGCCGGCCGCGGCATTCGAAGCCAGCGACGAGATGGCTGCGGCGACGGGATCACCCTGTGCCTGGGCGGCGGCAGCGGACGGCGTGGTGGCCGGCGCGGGCGCGGCGGCAGGCGCGGCAACCGTGCCTGCGCTTGCTTCGGTGTCCAGCCTTGCGATGACTTCACCTGCGACGACGGTGCTGCCGTCGCCCTTGATGACTTCAACGATCACACCGGAGTCCGGCGCGGGCAGTTCGAGCACGACCTTGTCGGTCTCGATGTCGATCAGGTTCTCGTCGCGCGAGACGGCTTCGCCGACCTTCTTGTGCCATGCCAGCAAGGTCGCCTCGGCGACGGATTCCGACAGTTGGGGAACTTTTACTTCAATAATTGCCATGTAACTCTCCGTTTCGGTGTGTTCACCCGGCGCGCCAGCTTCTAGCGCGCCGGCGGGTCTTTATTTGGTCAGTACGAAGCCCTTGAGCTTCGAGAACGCGGTGTCGATCAATGCCTTCTGCTGCGCATAGTGCTTGTCGTAGTAGCCGACGGCGGGCGATGCGCTGGCCGGGCGGCCTGCATAGGCAAGCTTCTGGCCTTCTTCGAGGTTTTCGAAGATGTTGTGCTGGATCTGGAACCACGGGCCCTGGTTCTGCGGCTCGTCCTGCACCCAGACCAGTTCGACGAAGTTCGAGAACTTGCTCAGCTCTGCGGCGAAAGCCTTGTGCGGGAACGGGTACAGCTGTTCGATACGCACGATCGCCACATCGGAGACACCGCGCTCCTTGCGTGCATTGACCAGGTCGTAATAGACCTTGCCCGAGCAGGCGAGTACGCGCTTGACTTTCTTCGGATCGATCTTCTCATCGACCTCGCCGATCACCGTCTGGAACGAACCCTTGGCCAGTTCCGACAGCGACGAACCGGCATCCTTGTTACGCAGCAGCGACTTCGGCGTTGCGATCACCAGCGGCTTGCGGAACAGGCGGATCATCTGGCGGCGCAGCAGGTGGAAGATCTGCGCGGCGGTGGTCGGCTGGACCACCTGCATGTTGTTGTCCGCGCACAGCTGCAGATAACGTTCGAGGCGTGCCGACGAATGCTCCGGGCCCTGGCCTTCATAGCCGTGCGGCAGCATCATCACCAGGCCGGAAGCCCGGCCCCACTTCACTTCGCCGGAGCTGATGAACTGGTCGATGACGACCTGGGCACCGTTGGCGAAGTCGCCGAACTGGGCTTCCCAGATGGTGAGCGTGTTCGGCTCCGCGGTCGAATAACCGTATTCGAAGCCGAGGACGGCTTCTTCGGACAGCACGGAGTCGATGACGGTGAACGGCGCCTGATTTTCCGATACGTTCTGCAGCGGAATATAGGTGCCTGCATCCCAGCGCTCGCGCTTCTGGTCGTGCAGCACCGCGTGACGGTGCACGAAAGTGCCGCGGCCCGCATCCTGGCCGGTCAGGCGCACCGCGTAACCGGACGCGACCAGCGATGCATAGGCGAGGTGTTCGCCCATGCCCCAGTCGAGGTTCAGCTCGCCGCGGCCCATCGCGGCACGGTCGCCCAGCACCTTCTCGACCAGCGGGTGGACCTTGAAGTCTTCCGGCACCTTGGTGATCCGCTCGGCCAGGCGCTTGAGCTCGGCCAGGGGAACGGCGGTATCGGCCGCATCGGTCCACTTGCGGTTGAGGAAGGGCATCCAGTCGACCGCGTACTTGCTCTTGAAGTTGGAGATGACCGGATCGACGGTATGCTTGCCGGCGTCCATCGCGTCGCGGTAGGCCTTGACCATTGCATCGCCGGTTTCCGGAGCGATCGTGCCCTGGGTCGCCAGCTTGTCGGCGTACACCTTGCGCGTGCCGGCGTGCTGGCCGATCTTCTTGTACATCAGAGGCTGCGTCAGCGCCGGCGTGTCCTGCTCGTTGTGGCCGAGCTTGCGGAAGCAGATGATGTCGACCACGATGTCCTTCTTGAACTCGAGGCGGAAATCGAGGGCGATCTGGGTTGCGAACACGACCGCTTCCGGATCGTCGCCGTTCACATGCAGCACCGGAGCCTCGATCATCTTGACGACGTCGGAGCAGTACAGCGTCGAACGCGAGTCACGCGGATCGGAAGTGGTGAAACCGATCTGGTTGTTGATTACGATGTGCAGCGTGCCGCCCGTACCGTAGCCGCGGGTCTGCGCCAGGTTCAGGGTTTCCATCACGACGCCCTGGCCTGCGAACGCGGCATCGCCGTGGACCAGGATAGGCATGACCTGGGAGCCGTCCTTGTCGCCGCGGCGCTCCATGCGGGCCTTGACAGAACCTTCGACGACCGGGTTGACGATCTCCAGGTGCGACGGGTTGAACGCCAGCGACAGGTGGATCGGGCCGCCCGGTGTCGAGATGTCGGACGAGAATCCCTGGTGGTATTTGACGTCGCCAGCGGGCAGATCGTCGGCATGCTTGCCTTCGAATTCCGCGAACAGGTCCTGCGGCATCTTGCCGAGGGTGTTGACCAGGACGTTCAGGCGGCCGCGGTGGGCCATGCCGATCACGATTTCCTGGATGCCCTTTTCACCTGCGCGCTGGATAGATTCGTCGAGCGAGGCGATGAAGCTTTCGCCGCCTTCGAGCGAGAAGCGCTTCTGGCCGACGTAGCGGGTATGCAGGTAGCGCTCGAGGCCTTCGGCCGCTGTCAGGCGATCGAGGATGTGCTTTTTCTTTTCAGCGGTGAAGCTTGGGGTCGAGCGGACGGTTTCGAGGCGTTCCTGCAGCCAGCGCTTCTGCGCAGGATCGCTGATGTACATGAATTCGGCGCCGATGGAGCGGCAGTAGGTATCGCGCAGCGCTTGCAGCAGATCGCGCAGCGTCGCGGTTTCCTGGCCGAAGTAGGTATTGCTGATATTGAACACGATGTCCATGTCGGCATCGGTGAAACCGTAGAAGCCCGGATCCAGTTCCGGGATCGCGGGACGCTCCTGGCGCTGCAGCGGGTCGAGGTTGGCCCAGCGGTTGCCGAGGAAACGGTAGGCGGCGATCAGCTGCGTGGCAGCGACGCGTTTGCGGCCCATTTCGACGTCCTGCGAGGCGACCACGGTGCGGATCGGGCCCTGCTTCGCGCGCTCGGCGAAGGAAGCGATCACGGGAGCGTGCGCGACGTCCGGCTTGGTCGAACCGTCGACGGCGGGGACATGCTGCATCGCATCAAAATAGGCGCGCCAGTTGTCGGGAACCGAACCGGGATTGTTGAGGTACGCTTCGTACAGTTCTTCTACGTACGGTGCGTTGCCTCCAAACAGATAGGAATTGGAGAAGTACTGCTGCATGTCTTGCTCACCTTTCTTCGCGTTTCGCGAGATTAGCGGGTTTATATAACCTTCCGCGACACGGCCTGACCGGTTAGCGGATCGCACATCAAGTTGTGGGGGGAAGGGCTGCGTGACGACCTGAGGTGGTTCCAATTTTTGGAAACGCTAGCATAGCATAGAACTCTGGTCGTCAATGTGGACATTAATGCCGTGTCGTAAGATTGTTTGCGTTAAGCCGCACATGCCTCGCCGCCCTCCTCTTCCGTACCCTCGGCGGCCTCCTCGCCTTTCGCACCGCGAATAAAAAAGGCGAGCTCGTCAGAGCCCGCCTTCCTACTGCTTGATACTGATCGAGACTAAGCGGAGCCGATCAGCCGCGCTGAGCCATGGCCGGCACATCGCGGCGCGTGGAGCCGACGAACAGCTGGCGCGGACGGCCGATCTTCTGCTCCGGATCGGAAATCATCTCGTTCCACTGGGCGATCCAGCCGACGGTGCGGGCCATCGCGAAGATACCGGTGAATAGCGAGACCGGGATGCCGAGTGCAGACTGCACGATGCCGGAGTAGAAGTCGACGTTCGGATAGAGCTTGCGCTGGACGAAGTAATCGTCTTCCAGCGCGATCTTCTCGAGCGCCATCGCCAGCTTGAACAGCGGATCGTCATGCAGGCCGAGTTCGTTCAGCACTTCATGGCAGGTTTCACGCATCAGCTTGGCACGCGGGTCGTAATTCTTGTAGACGCGGTGACCGAAGCCCATCAGCTTGACGTTGGAATCCTTGTCCTTGACCTTGGCGATGAATTCGCCGATACGCTCTACGCCACCCTGCTTCTGGATGTCCTGCAGCATGGTCAGCGCGGCTTCGTTCGCGCCGCCGTGCGCGGGGCCCCACAGGCAGGCGATGCCGGCGGCGATACAGGCGAACGGGTTGGCGCCCGACGAGCCCGCCAGGCGGACGGTCGAGGTCGATGCATTCTGCTCGTGATCCGCATGCAGGATCAGGATTCGGTCGAGCGCGCGCACCAGCACGTCGTTGACCTTGTATTCCTCGCACGGGTTGGAGAACATCATGCGCATGAAGTTGGCCGAATAGGACAGGTCGTTGCGCGGATAGGCGAACGGCTGGCCGATCGAATACTTGTAGGCCATGGCGACGAGCGTCGGCAGCTTGGCGATCAGGCGGATAGCCGACACTTCGCGGTGATGCGGGTCGTTGATGTCGAGCGAGTCATGGTAGAAGGACGACAGCGCGCCGACGGTGCCGACCAGCACCGACATCGGGTGCGCGTCGCGGCGGAAACCGCGGAAGAAGAACTGCATCTGCTCGTGGACCATGGTGTGGTTGGTCACGGTGCCGACGAACGCCTTCTTCTGCTCGGCGTTCGGCAGCTCGCCGTTCATCAGCAGGTAGCAGGTTTCGAGGAAGTCGCAATTGACTGCCAGCTGCTCGATCGGGTAACCGCGGTACAGCAGTTCGCCCTTGTCGCCGTCGATGTAGGTGATCGAGGAATTGCAGGCTGCGGTGGACATGAAACCCGGGTCATAAGTGAACTTGCCCGTGGCGCCGTACAGCTTGCGGATGTCGATGACGTCCGGGCCGATGGTGCCCTTGTAGATGGGCATGTCCAGCGACGGCGAACCGTCGGAGAACGATAGGGTTGCTTTGGTTTCAGAGTTAGTCATGTCTCTTCCTTCTAGTGAGGAGGGGTGAGTCGATTGTAAAAAAAACCGAAGTTCCTGGAGCGCCCGCCGAAACCCGGCCCGCCCCCGGCGCCCGGTCCAATGCTGAGGAGCATCTCAGCCCCAGGGCAAGGCGATCGGTTCGCCGGGTCGGCTTCTCGTCAGCCGCTCCACGCCTGCTTCAACCTGTTACCGGTTGTTTTCAGGCTGCGCGCAGTCTCGTCAGCAACGCATGGACGTGCGGAAGATCCACCTCGCCCACGGGTTCCTTGCGCGCCAAAAGCAAGTCCATCAATTCATTGTCCGACAATTCCATCAGCCTGGAAAACGCGTCGACTTCCTCGTCGGTCAGGGTCGTTTCATGCGCATCCAGAAAGCGGGTCACGATCAGATCGTTTTCGAGCAGGCCGCGCCGCGCGCGCCAACGCAGGCGCGCACGTTTGACCGGATCGGCTTGATGATTATCAGACATGGATTTCCCGTTCACTCTATTTCGTCAGCGCACTGCGTCGCCGCTTGGCGGTCTGCTCATGCAGCCAGGCAATAAGCTGACGAAATAAGGCGGAAGCACATCTGCCTCCGCCCTACCAAACACTATTTATACCGCACGACGTACCATCAGTTCCTTGATCTTGCCGATAGCGCGTGTCGGATTCAAGCCCTTCGGACACACATCGACGCAGTTCATGA
>NZ_JAWIIV010000019.1:0-121547 GCF_035916955.1 Noviherbaspirillum album
CTCGCAACAGAACTTATTCTTTCCGTCGCAGTGCTGTCGAAGCGTTTTGTTCGTCAGCAGCAGAGAAACGAGATTATGGCCAATCTCTCGATTTGCGTCAAGCTTTTTGCAGAAAGTTTTCTGCTGTCTCTCAGCTCATACTCTTCTTGATATCAAACCGTCATGGCTTGGAACCGGCTCACTGCTTTGCCGCCTGGGAGACCGGGGTCTTCGGCAGCAAGACCCACATGAAGCCTTGCTGTTTCATCTTGCCGGCTTTTTCACCCGCTGGCTTGCCGAGCCCCCAGAAAAAGTCCGCCCTGACGGCGCCGCGGATGGCTCCCCCGGTATCCTGCGCCATCATCAGGCGCTGGATCGGCGTATTTGCCAGCGGCTGTGTTGTGGAAAGAAACACAGGCGCGCCGAGCGGAACATGCTGAGGATCGACCGCAATCGAACGCTCCGCCGTCAGCGGCACGCCGAGGGCACCCTTGGGACCCTTCGAGCTATCCGAGATTTTCTCTTCCTTGAAGAAGACGTAGCTCGGGTTTGCATTGAGCAATTCGTTCTGCCGCGACGGATTCGCTGCATACCAGGCTTTGATGCTTTGCGCAGACGCCTGATCGAGAGTGAGCTCGCCCTTGTCAACCAGATATCGGCCGATGGATTTGTAGGGATGTCCGTTCTGGTCGGCATAGGCAACCCGGATAGTCTCCTTGCTTTCCGCAATCTTCACGCGGCCTGATCCCTGGACCTGCAGGAAGAAAGCCTCAATGGGATCGTCCACCCATACCAGTTCCTTGCCGCTCAATGCGCCGGACTGCAGCATCTCGGCACGCGTCATGTAGGGCACGATGCG
Source organism: Noviherbaspirillum album (assembly GCF_035916955.1). Classification (NCBI taxonomy): domain Bacteria; kingdom Pseudomonadati; phylum Pseudomonadota; class Betaproteobacteria; order Burkholderiales; family Oxalobacteraceae; genus Noviherbaspirillum; species Noviherbaspirillum album. The sequence goes on from NZ_JAWIIV010000019.1 coordinate 839, forward strand.
GTTGCCAACCACCCTGCCGCGCAAGCGCATATTTTTCAGTTCAGGATAGACGGAGGACATGTCGATCGTGAGCATATCATCCGGGGTCCGATGCAACGGGGTCTGATACACGCCTCCGCGCTTGCGAGCCCCGTTCAAGATCGGTTCGTAATACCCGGTCACGAGCCCATTGGACGTGCCGTCGGCATTGACCACTTGGTTCGGAACGAAAAAAGACTCAAAGAAAACACGTATGTTTTTTTCACTGGAGGCGTCGACGTCGCGCGCCACAGTGCACGGCTCCTTCCAGTCGGGACGCTTTATCAGCGCCTCGCAGGAAGCCATGAATGCCGGCCACGCTTCCCGCAACTTATCCTTGTCCCAGCCGGGTATGGCGGAAAACACGGTCGGCCGCAATACTTCTTGCGGCGACGCCTCCTTCGTGGCCGGCGGAGCAACGGGTTTCTGTACTGCTGGCGGGGGCGAGGCCGGTTGCCTCGACGCGGTTTCGGAAGGAACGGTGGTGCAGGCGGCGAGCGCGGTCATGACCGCAATGACGGATAAAGTTAAACTTGTGCGAATTACAGACATTGGGATAAGAATATGTGGCTATTGATGCTTGAAGCGGGCGTTGCCCTGTTTCTGCTGGTCTTTATTGTATGGTGGACGATGTTCCATGGGCGCAAGCCAGATCAGCCACCCGCTAAATCAGAGCAGCGGAAGGATGATGCTCAACAGTAAGCAACAGTAAATCAGTGCAGCGTACGAGGCAACGACAAAATGAATTCCGGTATTGGCGCCTCGAATTTTTCGCCATCTTCGGCAACACAGAAGTAGGTGCCTTTCATCGAGCCGTGCGGCGTTGCGAGCACGGTGCCGCTGGTGTATTCGAACTGGGCGCCGGGAGCCAGTAGCGGCTGGTGACCGACGACACCAAGCCCGCGCACTTCCTCGGTGCGATTGTTGCCATCGACTATGATCCAGTGACGGGAAATCAGTTGCGCTGGGATCGTACCTGTGTTTTTGATGGTAATCGTATAGGCAAATACGTAATTCGAACGCTCGGGCTCCGACTGCTCGGCGAGATACTGGGTGCGTACCGAAATCGTGAATTCATAGGCGGCCATGATATTTCCTTGTAGTTTTTGTCAACATGCGGCATCGGCTTGGTATTCTCAGGCGCCGGCTATTCGTGACCATTGACCATGCGGCGCAGGCGGACGTGCGGGTAAAATAGCGCATCCTTTTCATTATTGCTTGTCATGCCTACCTACCGCATCGCCCCCAGCATACTTTCCGCCGACTTCGCCCGCCTGGGCGAGGAAGTCCGCAACGTCGTCACTGCCGGCGCCGACATCATCCATTTCGACGTGATGGACAATCATTATGTCCCGAATCTGACGATCGGCCCGCTGGTATGCGAAGCAATCCGCCCGCACGTCCAGGTTCCCATTGATGTTCACCTGATGGTCAAGCCCGTCGATCGCATCATTCCCGACTTTGCCAAGGCCGGTGCCAATATCATCACCTTCCATCCGGAAGCCTCGGAACACATCGATCGTTCGCTGCAGCTAATCCGCGACAACGGCTGCAAGGCCGGCCTCGTGTTCAACCCGGCCACCCCGCTGCATTATCTCGACCATGTGATGGACAAGATCGATATCGTTCTGATCATGTCCGTCAATCCAGGCTTCGGCGGCCAGTCCTTCATTCCCGAGGCATTGAAGAAGATTGCAGATGTCCGCCGCCGCATCGATGAATCGGGCCGCGACATCATGCTCGAGGTCGATGGCGGGATCAAAATCGAGAACATCGCCGAAGCTGCGCGTGCCGGCGCCGACACCTTTGTCGCGGGATCGGCGATTTTCGGCAAGCCCGATTACAAGGCAGTCATCGACGCTATGCGCACCCAGCTGGCACAGGCATGAGCGTGCAGCAGCCGACCTTGAGCGGCATTCGTGCCGCCATCATTGATCTCGACGGAACCATGGTGCATACCGCGCCCGACTTCCATGTGGCAATCAACCGCATGCGCAGCGATCTCGGACTGAGGCCGCTCGATATCGAGACCATCACCCGTTTCGTGGGCAAGGGAACGGAAAACCTGATGCGGCAGGTATTAAGCGTCGATTACGCGGCGGCTGAGGTGGAAACGCATTTCGCGCAAGCCCTCGCCTCGTATCACGCGCATTACATCGCCATCAACGGCCAGTACTCGAGCCTTTATCCGGATGTGCACGAAGGACTGGCTGCGCTGCAAAAGAAGGGCCTGCGCCTGGCTTGCGTCACCAACAAGCCTATCGCTTTCGCGCTGCCGCTGCTCGAAAAGACCGGACTGCATGGCTACTTCGATCTCGTCTACGGCGGCGATTCGCTGCCGAAGAAGAAACCGGACCCACTTCCTTTGCTGACGGTCTGCGAGGATTTCGGCCTGCGGCCGGAACACGTGGTCGCCATCGGCGATTCGTCGAATGATGCGCAGGCCGCCCGCGCGGCCGGATGCAGGGTGCTGAACGTCCCCTATGGCTACAATCATGGCGAATCTATACACGATGTCGATTCCGATGGTATAGTTTCCACGCTGCTCGAAGCAGCCAATTGTCTGTCCCAATAAAAACTGCAATCACCACATCCATAATGTTTCTCGGCAAAAAACGTAACGCAACCTCACCGGGCCTGTTTGAGGCCTGGCTGTGGCGACGCTGGCAATCCTGGTCCAACTGACCCCGATCGCCGCTGACCGCTCGTCTCCCGAGCTTGATCCTTGATCAGTCAGCAACGTTTTTGCACTTTCACCCCGCTATTGCGCTCTCGATCTACAATAGCGCCCGGAGAGAAACATGACCGAACTCGAATTCAAATCGCTGGCCACGCAAGGCTACAACCGCATTCCGCTCATCGCCGAAGCTTTCGCCGATCTCGAAACGCCGCTCACGCTCTACCTGAAGCTCGCCCAGACCCAGAACGCCGGGCGCAATACCTTCCTGCTCGAATCCGTCGTCGGCGGCGAGCGTTTCGGCCGCTATTCCTTCATCGGCCTGCCGGCCACGACGCTCATGCGCAGTTACGGCAGCAGGACCGAAATCGTCAAGAACGGTGAAGTGATCGAGACGCACGAGGGCAATCCGCTGGAATTCATCACTGCATTCCAGTCGCGCTACAAGGCGGCCGTCCGCCCCGGCATGCCGCGCTTCTGCGGCGGACTGGCGGGCTATTTCGGCTACGACACGGTACGCAATATCGAGCACCGCCTCGCGCACACGGCGCCAAAAGACGACTTGGGCCTGCCCGACATACAGTTGCTGGTCACCGAGGAGCTGGCCGTCATTGACAACCTGTCGGGCAAGCTCTACCTCATTGTCTACGCCGATCCGACGCAGCCGGAAGCGTATTCGAAGGCACGCCAGCGCTTGAAGGACCTGCGCGCGATGCTGCGCCGCGCGGTCGATGCGCCTGTCACCTCGGCATCGGTTCGCACCGACACGGTGCGCGAGTTCGCCAAGGCCGATTACCTGAAGGCGGTGGACAAGGCGAAGGAATACATCATGGCCGGCGACCTGATGCAGGTGCAGATCGGCCAGCGCCTGAAGAAATCCTATGTCGATTCGCCGCTGTCGCTGTACCGCGCGCTGCGCTCGCTGAATCCTTCGCCGTACATGTATTTCTACAACTTCGGCGACATGCACATCGTCGGCTCCTCGCCCGAGATCCTGGTGCGCAACGAGCAGACCAATGACAACCGGCGCAAGGTCACCATCCGCCCATTGGCGGGAACGCGTCCGCGCGGCGCCACGCCGGACAAGGATGCGCAGCTGGCCACAGAACTGCTGGCCGATCCGAAGGAAATTGCCGAACACGTGATGCTGATCGACCTGGCGCGCAACGACATAGGCCGCATCGCCGAGACCGGCAGTGTGCAGGTGACCGACAAGCTGGTGATCGAAAAATATTCGCATGTGCAGCACATCGTTTCCAATGTCGAAGGCATTCTCAAGCCCGAGCTGTCCAATCTCGACGTACTGAAGGCCACCTTCCCCGCCGGCACGCTGTCCGGCGCGCCGAAGGTGCGGGCGATGGAAATCATCGACGAACTCGAGCCGGTCAAGCGCGGCATCTATGGCGGCGCCTGCGGCTACCTGTCCTTCGGCGGAGAAATGGACCTGGCCATCGCCATCCGCACGGGCGTGATCAAGGACGGCACGCTGTATGTGCAGGCGGCGGCCGGCGTGGTCGCCGATTCGATACCGGAGATGGAATGGCAGGAAACCGAAAACAAGGCGCGCGCCGTGCTGCGTGCGGCCGAGCAGGTGCAAGACGGACTGGACGGGGAGTTCTGACATGTTGCTGATGATCGATAACTACGACTCCTTCACCTACAACCTGGTGCAATACTTCGGCGAACTGGGCGAGGACGTGCGTACCTTCCGCAACGATGAAATCACGCTGGACCAGATCGTGGCCATGAAGCCGGACCGCATCTGCATTTCGCCCGGCCCCTGCACGCCGAACGAAGCCGGCGTCTCGGTGCCGGTGCTCAGGGAATTCGCGGGCAAGCTGCCCATCCTCGGCGTCTGCCTCGGCCACCAGGGAATCGGTGCGGCATTCGGCGGCAAGGTGATCCGCGCCAAGCAGGTCATGCATGGCAAGACCTCGGTGATTCACCATACCGGCGTGGGCGTCTTCAAGGACCTGCCCAATCCCTATACCGTGATCCGCTATCACTCGCTGGCCATCGAGCGCGAATCGCTTCCGGACTGCCTGGAAGTGACCGCATGGACCGACGACGGCGAGATCATGGGCGTGCGCCACAAGGAATTCCAGGTCGAGGGCGTGCAATTCCATCCCGAATCCATCCTGTCCGAGCATGGCCATGCCCTGCTGAAGAATTTCCTGACCGTCTGACGAGGAGCAACCGCCATGCCCATTACCCCGCAAGAAGCGCTGCTGCGCTGCATCGAGCATCGCGAGATCTTCCACGACGAAATGCTCTCGCTGTTCCGCAGGATCATGTCGGGCGAGATGTCGCCGCTGATGATCGCCGCCCTCACCATGGGCCTGCGCGTCAAGAAGGAAACCATCGGCGAGATCGCCGCGGCGGCGCAGGTCATGCGCGAATTCGCGACCAAGGTGCCGGCCAGGGATACCGATAATCTGCTCGACATCGTCGGCACCGGCGGCGACGGCGCGCATACCTTCAACATTTCCACCGCATCGATGTTCGTGGCCGCCGCCGCCGGCGCGCGGGTGGCCAAGCACGGCGGGCGCAGCGTTTCTTCGTCATCCGGCAGCGCCGACGTGCTCGAAGCGCTGGGCGTCAATATCAATCTCAAGCCAGAACTGGTGGCCCAGTCGATCGAGGAAACCGGCATCGGCTTCATGTTCGCGCCGAACCACCATGCGGCCATGAAGCATGCCGCGCCGGTCCGCAAGGAACTGGGCGTGCGCACCATCTTCAACATTCTCGGGCCGCTGACCAATCCGGCCGGCGCCGCCAATATCCTGATGGGCGTGTTCCACCCCGACCTGGTGGGCATCCAGGTGCGCGTGCTGCAGCGCCTCGGCGCCAAGCACGCCATCGTGGTGTGGGGACGCGACAACATGGATGAGGTATCGCTGGGTGCGGGCACCATGGTCGGCGAACTAGTCAACGGCGAAGTTCGCGAGTATGAAATCCATCCGGAAGACTTCGGCCTGCAAATGGTGGCCAGCCGCAATTTGAAAGTCTCGGGCGCGGAGGAATCCAAGCAGAAGGTGCTGGAGGCACTCGACAATACGCCTGGGCCGGTGCGCGACATCGTCGTCCTCAACGCCGGCACCGCGCTGTATGCGGCAGGCGTGGCTCCCTCGATCGGCGACGGCCTGCAGAAGGCGCGCGAGGCGCTGGCGTCGGGCGCGGCGCGCAACAAGCTGCAGCAATTCGTGCAAGTGACGCAGCAGCTCGGCGCTGCTGCGTCACAAGCTTAAACTCAAGCCCAAGCCTAAACCTGACCCACGCATCCAGCCATCATGTCGGACATTCTCAACAACATCCTCGACGTCAAAAGAGACGAAGTCGCCGCCGCGAAGAAGCAGCGCGACCTGGCAAGCCTGCGCCGCGACGTCGAAAGCGATAACGCGGCGCGCAGCGGGCTGCGCGGCTTCGAAGCCAGCCTGCGGGCGAAGATCGCCGCCGGCGATGCCGGCGTGATCGCGGAAGTGAAGAAGGCGTCGCCGTCGAAAGGCGTGATTCGCGCCGACTTTCGGCCGGCGGAGATTGCGGCAAGCTATGCCGAGCATGGCGCGGCTTGCCTGTCTGTGCTGACCGATGTTCAGTTCTTCCAGGGCACGCCCGAATACCTGCAGCAGGCGCGGGCCGCCTGCACCATTCCCGTGCTGCGCAAGGATTTCATGATCGATCCTTACCAGGTATATGAAGCACGCTCATGGGGTGCGGACTGCATCCTGCTGATCGTCGCGGCGCTCGACCACGGCCTGATGGCGGAACTGGAAGCCTGTGCCCATGAGCTCGGCATGGGCGTGCTGGTGGAAGTGCACGACGGCGATGAGCTGGATGCGGCGCTGAAGCTGAAGACCCGCATGGTCGGCATCAACAACCGCAACCTGCGCACCTTTGAGACATCGCTGCAGACAACGATCGGCCTGCTGCCGCGCATCCCGGCCGACAGGCTGGTCGTGACCGAATCGGGCATCCTCGCGCCGGACGACGTCAGGCAGATGCGCGACGCGAACGTGCATGCCTTCCTGGTGGGCGAGGCGTTCATGCGCGCCGAGAATCCCGGCGCGGAATTGCAGCGGCTGTTTGCCTGAATCCAGCAGTGGCTCAATAGTCCTGCTGCTGCAGTTGCCGCCCTTCTTGCCACGGCTGCTGCCATTGGTGATCATTGTCGCGCCTGGCCATCAGGGCGCGTGCCGCCAGACCCAGCGCCAGCACGCCGTAGATCGCCGTCAGCGACTTCCCCGAAACCCGCTTTTCGTAGCCGGGGGTGAAGCGTCTCGGCACCAGGTAGTAATCGGTGACGTAAGCTCCCGCCGTGACGACGGCTGCGCCGATCAGCGGCTGCAGCGGCGATGCATTTCCGTCCTCTTCGCGCGGCGCAAACCATTTCTCGTAGATCGACGCCCAGAAGATGGCCGAGGCGTGCGTGAGGAGAAAGCCGGTGACCGTATATTTCAGCGATGGCTCGTCATGTTGCGCGGCTTCGTCGCCCCAGAGGATATGACTGGTGGCATTGAGCGGTGCCGCATACGATTCGGCATCGCGCTTGCCGGCGACGGATGCGGCAAGCGCGGTGGCGACTCCGGATACCGTGCCTGAAATCAGGGTGCGCTGCACCCAGCTGTCGTTCTGCATTCTCATGCTTTCTCCTTGTTCCTTGATCAGTGTGCCTTCTTGAGTGCATCGGCCTTGTGCGCGGCTTCCGCTCCCGTCTTGTCGCTGCGCACCAGGTACTGCGGCTCGTCCGGCGAGGCCGCGACATGGTGTCCCTTGATGTCGGTCGGTTCGGTCAGTTTCTGCAGCACCGTTCCATGCACGGTGCCTTGCGATGAATGCCATTCGACCTTGTCGCCTTTTCTGAAGCTGCTCGTCATTGCATCGTCCTTTCTTGACAGGAAGCCGTGCAGTGCACAATCAAGCGAACCATGCTGCGCGGCGTGTTGAAATAGAGTGATGCAAGCCGGGCAAGTTGCATTTGCCGGCAGGACAGTGAAATTGGGAAAAGAAGCGGCGCGGCGCGCAATGCACGCCGAGAAGAATCGCGCGGAGATCAGCTCTCGCGGCAGACAGCGCTGTGATGGCTAATGGAAAAATGAAAATGCGGTCGACATTGCCGGCAGCGAAGTGCTCCGGCAATGTCGAATGGCTACTGTCGTCAGAGCCGAGGTTCAGGCTGCCGACAGCCACTTCGCCCGCTTGCGGGCCTGGGGCAAGGGCTTGTCCTGCGCTTCGAGGGTCACCTGCGGCGCGTCGCCCTGGACCAGTACGGCATTGAAGGCCATCAGTTCATCACGCCGGAACGCATGCAGAAGGACCGCATCTCCGGCCCGGTAACGGGCCAACACCGCGTCGAGATTGCCCGCGTTCACGCGCAATCCGTCGACCGCGATCAGGAGATCACCGGCCGACATGCCCGCCGCATGGGCCGGTCCGCCTTCATGGACATTCGCCAGCTTGCAATCGTTGCCTTCGCGGGTCGTGCGGATGCCGAGGCTGGGCTTGGCGCTTTTGCGGTTGTCCGTCACGTCGACCGCATAAGGCGCCAACAGCTTGTCGAACGGCAGATCCTCCGTACCGTGGATATAGCGGTCGAAGAATTTCTTCAGCTTGACGCCCGTGACTTCCTCGAACAGGCCCAGGGCCTCGGTCTCGGCAAGGCCTTGTCCGAAACTGTCGAAATCGCGTCCATAGCGCTGCCACAAGGTGCGCATGACATCGTCCAGCGATTTGCGGCCATTGGTCTGTTCGCGTATCGTCAGGTCGAGCCCCAATCCGACCAGGGATCCCTTCGCGTAGTAACTGACGATGGCATTGGGCGCATTCTCGTCCTGCCGGTAGTACTTGACCCAGGCATCGAAGCTGGACTCGGCCACGCTCTGTTTGGTGCGCCCGCTGCCGCGCAACACGCCGTTGATGGTCTTGGACAGCGTCTTGAAATACTGCTTCTCGTCCATCAGGCCGCTGCGCACCAGCATCAGGTCGTCGTAGTAGCTGGTGAATCCCTCGAACAGCCACAGCAGCGAGGTATAGCCTTCGCTGCGCAGGTCGTAGGGCGCGAACACGGCAGGCTTGATGCGCTTGACGTTCCAGGTATGGAAGTACTCATGGCTGCACAGGCCGAGGTAGGTGCGATAGCCGTCGGTTGCTTCCTTCTGCCCGACCACGGGCAGGTCCGCGCGCGAACAGATCAGCGCGGTCGACGCACGATGCTCGAGGCCGCCATAGCCATCGCCGACCACCATGGTCATGAACACGTAGCGGTCCATCGGCGCGCGCCGCGTCTTCGGCTCGAACAGCGCGATCTGCGCTTCACACACCTTCTTCAGGTCATTGCAGAGGCGTGCGAGGTCCAGGTTGGGAATGCGGCCGGTGAACACGATATCGTGCGGCACGCCGTGCGCCTTGAACGTGGCGAGCGCGAAGGTGCCGAGCTCGACCGGATGATCGATGAGCTCATCGTAATTGGCTGCGATATAGGTGCCGAAGCCGTAGCGCCTGGCCTTTAGTTCCGGCATCGCGGTGGCGACGCGCCAGCCCCTGTACTCGTCGCCTTCGGGACGGCGGATATCGACCACGTGCGGCAATTCTTCCTGCCCATGCACGGCAAGGAATACGCTGGTGCCATTGAAGAAGCCATGGGTCTGGTCAAGATGCGCGGCCCGAACCGACAGGTCCCAGGCATACACTTCATACGTCAGCACGAGGCGGGCGCTGCAGGGCGCCGCCTGCCAGGTATGCTTGTCGAGCTTGGTCAGCGGCACCTGCCCGTCGCGCGCCTCGGCGGAGATGCGCACGATGTTGCGGGCGAATTCGCGGATCATGTAGCTGCCAGGTATCCATGCCGGCAGCGAGAATATCTGCCCCTCGGGCGCCGGCTTGTCGACGGTCAGCGTCACCTCGAACAGATGCGCTGCCGGATCCTTGGGAGTGATGATGTAGTTGATTGCGTTTCTCATGCTGGTATTTTTCCTTTGACCTTATCCTTTGACGTTGGCTGCGATGACGGTGAGCATCAGCATGACCACGACGACGGCGGTGAGTTTCAGGCGCAGTTGCAGGACCCACGGTTCGAACCGGTACCATGCGAACAGGCGCTTGTCGGCCTGATAGGCGGCGATGAAGCCTGCCATCAGCATGGCGAAACCGAAGCCGCCCATCATGGTGGAAAACCAGGCGATGAGCGCGGGGATAACGCTCCAGATCAGTGCCTTGCGGCTTTGATCCATGGTCAGCTCGCCCGACATCATGACCGCGCCCCAGTGGATGCCGCCCAGGAAGGACAGGATGGCAATCCCATAGGCGAGCTGGCCGCGGATGAAATCAGCGAGCCAGTCGCTATGCACGACCCATGCGCCCAGCGTCAGCAGCACGAAAGGAGCGAGGCCGGCGTAACCGAGCAAATGCGCAAGGCGCCGGTTGACGAAGTGGGTATTCATGCGGTCATGAGCAAGGTTCGAAGCCGCATAGTGTACGGTATCCGCACCGTATCGACGGCGGTGCAATCGCTGTCATTAGCGGGCAAGTGCCTGCGGTTCGCCCCCGGCAAGCAGATCGTCCGGTGTATCGACGTCGCGGGCGATGCCGGCATCGTGCACCGGCACTTCGACCACGGGCCATGTTTTGAGCAAGCTGCGCGCGCCTTCGTCGCCTTGCAGCCGCATCAAGGCATCCAGATGCAGGCGCCCGAAGCCCACCGGGTTGCCGCGCCGGCCGTTCCATACCGGCACGGCGATATCGGCACCGTGGTCCAGCGCGTCGCGCACCGCCTCGATGGTCGATGTCCTTACATAGGGCATGTCGGCCAGCGCGATGATCCATGCAGTGGCATCCCAGGCCTGCGTCAGGCCGTGCGCCAGCGAAGCCGCCATGCCCCGGTCGGATGCGGCGCATAGGCTGACGGCGCAACCTGCCTGCTGCAGCTGCAGTGCCAGCTCCGGATTATCGTGGCGCACGACGGCAACCACGGTCGGCAAGACCGAGAGCATGTTTCTGGCGGCGGCCACGGCGACTGCTTCGCCCTGCGGCAAGGCTTGCCGCAGCTTGTCGCGCCTGCCGCTCGGGTCGAATCGCCTGCCCCGGCCTCCGGCCAACAAAATGCCGGCGGTTGCCGCCGACGGACGACGTTCAGCGGTTGACATCCACTACCAGCCTTCCGCGCACCTTGCCTTCGATGATGTCGCGCGCGCGGGGCAATGCTTCTTCGAGTCCGATTTCCTCGATCATTTGTTCCAGCTTGTCGAGAGGCAGGTCGCTCGCCAGGCGCTGCCATGCCGCCTCCCGCTTTTCTCTCGTCGCCATCACGCTATCGATGCCGAGCAGCGAAATGCCGCGCAGGATGAAGGGCGCCACCGAGCCCGGAAGGTCGAGGCCCTGCGCGAGCCCGCAGGCCGCGACCGCGCCGCCGTAGCGGGTCTGCGCCAATGCATTGACCAGCGTATGCGAGCCGACCGAATCGACGACCCCCGCCCAGCGTTCCTTCTGCAGTGGCTTGCCGGGCGCGGACAGTTCCGCGCGGTCGATGATGTCCGCCGCGCCGAGCGCTTTCAGGTAATCGGCTTCGGAGGCCTTGCCGGTCGAGGCGACAACGCGGTAGCCCCAGGCCGACAGGATGGCGATGGCCACGCTGCCGACGCCGCCGGAAGCGCCGGTCACCAGTATCTCGCCGCTGTCCTTGCCGACGCCCTTCTCCTGCAGCGCCATCGCGCACAGCATCGCCGTGTAGCCGGCGGTGCCGATGGCCATCGCATTGCGTGCCGAGATGCTGGCGGGACGGCGGATCAGCCAGTCGCCCTTGAGCCTGGCCTGTTGCGCGAGGCAACCCATGTGCACTTCGCCCACGCCCCAGCCATTGAGAATGACGGGGTCGCCCTCCTTCCAGTCCGGATGCGAGGAAGCGATGACTTCGCCGGCGCCGTCGATGCCTGGCACCAGCGGCCACTTTCGCACGACCGGCGATTTGCCCGTGATCGCAAGGCCGTCCTTGTAGTTGATGGTGGAATACTCGACGCGCACCGTCACGTCGCCTTCGGCCGGCAGTTGCGCCTCGTCGAGCTGAGTCAATTTCGCATCTGTCGATCCGTCATCATTCTTGTTGAGCAAAATGGCATTGAACATGGCTGTCTCCAGTATTTGTCGAATTGATTATAGTTCGATGGCTTGAAGCGTGTCCGGCCATGAAAAATGGCACGTTCCCGCAGGGATACGTGCCATTGGCTGATGTCTTGACGACATGCCGACTTGGGCAGCCGACGTGCGCGCTTACTTGATCGACGCCAGCTTGCTTTCCAGTGCCTTGAGGTCGACCGCGCCCGGGATGCGGGTGCCGTCAGCGAAGAATACCGTCGGCGTGCCGGTCACCTTGTATTTCTGCCCGAGCGCGAACACCTTCTCGTGCGGAGCGGTGCAGTTGGCCGGCGCAGGCGGAGCGGCCTTGCCGTTCAACATCCAGTCATCCCATGCCTTGACGCGGTCGGCCGAACACCAAATGTTGCGCGACTTGGTCACCGAGTCTTCCGACAGGATGTTGTACATGAAGGTATACACCGTCACGTTGTCCATCTCGTTGAGCGTCTGGCGGAAGCGCTTGCAGTAACCGCAGTTGGGATCCTCGAAGACTGCGATCACGCGCTTGCCGTTCCCCTTGACCATCTTCATCGCCGCATCGAGCGGAAGTTCGGAGAACTTGATCTTGTTGATTTCATCGACGCGGGCCTTGGTCTGGTCCTGCATCGTCTTCGTGTCGACGACGCGGCCGATGAACAGGTATTCGCCCTTGGCGTCGGTATAGAAGATGTCGCCGCCGATGCGCACTTCATACAGTCCGCCGTAAGGCGTCTTGATGACCGAATCCACCTTGATGCCTTCGCCGAGGCGCGGCTCCAGCGATTTCTTGATGGCCGCTTCCGGGCCGCTGCTGGTCTGGGCGGATGCCGCGGTGGCGGTGAGGCACAGCAGCGCGGCTGCAGCCAGTCTGGTCAATGTGATCATGATGTTGTGTCTTCCTTCTGCAATTTTTCAGACTGCTTGTTACGTCCGTTACGTCCGCTTATATCACCACTTATTGCGTGCGCTTTCCCATCGCATGGGAAATCAGGGCTCGCTTTAAGACCGGCAATTTGTTGACCAGGTTCAATCCAATATTTCGTACCATCCGCACCGGCTCCAGCGTGCTGGAGAACAGGCGCTCGAGGCCGTCCGTTGCCGCCAGCATCAGCAGGATATCCTCCTTGCGCGAGCGCGCATAGCGTCCGAGCACCCGCTCGTCGCCGCAATCCCTGTGCGATTCGCGCTGAGAAACCGCCTTGAGCAGACCCACCACATCGGCGAAACCGAGATTCATGCCGTGGCCCGCAAGCGGATGCACGACATGGGCGGCATCGCCGACGAGCGCGACCCTCGGCGCGGTGATCGCATGCGGACGCATCAGCCGCAGCGGAAAGGCCTTGACCACTTCCGGCTGCACTGGCCGCAGTGCACCCAGTGCATGGCCGCTCACGGCTCCCACGCGTTCGGCCAGTTCGGAGGCGGAACCGGCCACCAGGCTCTGCGCCAACGCCTCCGGCGCTGACCACACCAGCGAGGTTCGATTGCCGGGCAAAGGCAGCAGCGCCACGATGCCCTGGTCTGAGGTAAACCATTGATAGGCCGCGCCCTGGTGCGGCCGTTCGCATTCGAAGTTGGCGACGACCGCCTGCTGGCCGTAGCTGCGGTAATCGAGTCCGATATCGCACTGGCCGCGCACCCAGGATTGCGCGCCGTCGGCACCCACCACCAGCGATGCGGCGAGGACGTCGCCATTGTCGAGCTCGACCCTGGCCACGTCGAGATTCAACTGAAGGCGGCTTGCCCGCCCGGTGACGATGCGCGTGTCGGGCGCGAACTTCATTGCCGCATCCAGCGCCTTGTTGAGATTGCTGTCCTCGACGATCCAGGCCAGCGCGCCGGTGCGCGCGCCGAAGGCATCGAAGTCGAGCTGTCCGGCTTGCGCGCCGTCGCCCTTCACGATCATGGCATCCACCGCGGCAATGCGCGAAGCATCCATCGCGCTCCATACCTTGAGCGAGGCCAGCAGTTCATTGGCGACATGATTCAATGCATAGACGCGCACATCCCAGCCGTCTTCGGCCGCGCCCGCACCCACGCCTGCAGGCTCCGGCGGCGCCAGCAGGCTCACGCTCAGGCCGGCCTGGGCAAAGCCAAGCGCGGCAGCCTTGCCGACCGCGCCGTTGCCGATCACACAAACATCGCTTTGTATTTGCATAAAGCAGAATCCGTTCGAAACAAATGCAGGCGCATGAACGCCGCGCGCCTCGCCTTGGGCCATTATAGCCGCTGGCTTGAAACGGTTTTTTCCTCAGGCACTTGTAAATTCTCAGATCCTTGCTATACTTGCGGACTTCTTGGCCTGGTAGCTCAGTCGGTAGAGCAGAGGATTGAAAATCCTTGTGTCGGTGGTTCGATTCCGCCCCGGGCCACCAAGATTCAGGGCTCAGCTTCGGCTGGGCCCTTTTTCTTTTGCGGTGCCCTTTCTTCTTTCAACAGCACCTCCGCGCCTCGGATTTTCAGAAATGGTGGACGAAGGCCAATGCCCTGATGCATGTTGCCTTCGAGCCCATGAAGCCTACAATGCGAGCTTTAGACTCGCTGCCGCAGAACATGCGCATTGCATTCCACACAAAAGACTCCGCACTGGCCGAAACCATAGCTGCCACGCTTTCAGGCGCAGGGCATGACTGCATGCAGCTTGACTCGGCGCACGGGGACTCTGGTTCAGGTTCTACGGAAGACATGCATGTGTGCCTCATTGACTGGCAGGATGGCAATGGCGCGGGGCTGCTGCAACAACTGCGGGAACATTCACCTGCCCTGCCCGTTCTCGCGCTGACGGAACGAAACCGCATCGAAGAAGCGCTTGCAGCTGTCGCGGCAGGCGCCGCCGACTATCTCGTCAAGCCGGTACGCCGCAATGAACTCGCACTGCGGATCGAGGTATTGCTGCGCCGCGCTTACCCGGCGCAGGAGGTCGAGGATGAGTCGGTATTCGGCCCGTATTGCTTCGAGCCGCGGCGCGCGCGCGTGACGCGCAACGGCGAAACGCTCGACCTGACGCAGAAGGAATTCGAACTCGCGCTGCTGTTCTTCCGCAATCTCGACCGCCCGCTGTCGCGGACCTTCATCAAGGATGCCGTCTGGTCGCGCGACTCCGACCTTCCGTCGCGCACCATGGATACCCATGTCTCGCGGGTAAGGGCCAAGCTCGGATTGCGTCCCGAGAACGGATTCAGGCTTGTGCCGGTCTATAGCTATGGATACCGTCTCGAAGAGTTGCTGCGTCCGCCACCCCGCTAGTTGCGGAAACGGCATTGATGCAGCAGCCCGGCGAGCTCCGATACGCTTTTGTCAACAACCTTGTGCAGGGGTGCAACAGGCTATAATAGCGGCACAGGATTTTCAGCTTCACGCCATTCATGCAGCTTCTCGCAGTCGGTCTCAACCACACCACCGCGCCGGTCTCTTTGCGCGAAAAGGTCGCCTTTCCCGCGGATCAGATCGGGCAGGCGGTTGCGTCGGCACGCGCATGGTTCGGGCGTGAAACGGCCGCCGGTGCCAGCGACGAAGCCGCCATCCTCTCGACCTGCAACCGCACCGAGCTCTATGCCGCCAGCGACATCGCCGGCGGGGTGGAAGCGGCGATCGACGCCACTGCGCGTTTCCTGGCCGAATACCACAAGCTTTCCTATTCCGAACTTCGTCCTTATTTGTACACGCTGCCGCAGGACAACGCGGTGCGCCATGCATTCCGGGTGGCATCCGGCCTCGATTCCATGGTGCTCGGCGAAGCGCAGATCCTGGGACAGATGAAGGATGCGGTGCGCAAGGCCGACGAAGCCGGCGGACTCGGCACCTATCTGCACCAGATGTTCCAGCGCACGTTCGCGGTTGCGAAGGAAGTGCGCACCACGACCGAGATCGGCGCGCACAGCGTGTCGATGGCCGCCGCCGCGGTGCGCATGTCGCAGCGCATCTTCGATACCGTGTCCGAGCAGAACGTGCTGTTCATCGGCGCCGGCGAAATGATCGAGCTTTGCGCAACCCACTTTGCCGCCCAGAACCCGAAGTCACTGACCATCGCCAACCGCACGCTGGAGCGCGGCGAGTCGCTGGCGCACCGTTTCAGCGGCCGCGCCATCCGCCTTGCCGATCTGCCGGATCAACTCGCGCAGTTCGACATCGTGGTCTCCAGCACCGCCTCGTCGCTGCCTATCATCGGCCTGGGCATGGTGGAGCGCGCGATCAAGGCACGGCGCCACAAGCCTATGTTCATGGTGGATCTTGCCGTGCCGCGCGACATCGAGCCCGAAGTCAGCCGCCTCGACGATGTCTTCCTGTACACGGTCGACGACCTTGGCTCCGCGGTGCAGACCGGCATGGAAAACCGCCAGGCCGCGGTGGCGCAGGCCGAAGCCATCATCGAGAACCGGGTCCAGGCCTTCATGCACTGGATCGACACCCGCGCCGTCGTGCCGCTGATCCGCAACCTGCATGAAAGTAGCGAGGCGATGCGCCTGGCCGAGCTCGATCGCGCCAGGAAACTGCTCGCCAAGGGCGAGGACATCGATGCGGTGCTGGAAGCGCTGTCCAAGGGGCTGACCGCAAAATTTCTGCACGGCCCGCAGCAGGCATTGCATAACGCGCAGGGCGATGAGCGCGCCCGTCTTGCGGCATTGCTGCCGCAGATCTTCCGCACCAAGCGCTAGCGGCGCTTTCCGGCCTGCGGATTCGCCGAACGCGGATCCCCGATTCGCAGGCATCGGCGATGCAGTGCCCGCCACCTCCCCGCAAGCCGCACCCAGGCGCCCCTTCAAGATTCGAATTCACCAGAGCCACGCTTATGAAACCTTCAATGCTTGCAAAACTCGACCAGCTCACCGAGCGGCTCGAGGAAGTGAACAGCCTGCTGATGCAGGAAGGCGTCACCGCCGACATGGATCAATACCGCAAGCTCACCCGCGAACATGCCGAACTCGGTCCGCTGGTGGCGCTGTATAGGGATTACGTGCAGGCCGGCGAAGATATCAGGACGGCGCAGGACATGCTGGCCGATCCCGACATGAAGGAACTCGCCCAGGAAGAGATCACCGCGGCCAGGGTGCGCATCGAGCAGGCGGAAATCGACCTGCAGAAAATGCTGCTGCCCAAGGACCCAAACGACGAGCGCAACATCTACCTGGAGATTCGCGCCGGCACCGGCGGCGACGAAGCGGCGCTGTTCGCCGGTGACCTGCTGCGCATGTACACCCGCTATGCCGAGCGTAACCGCTGGCAGGTCGAAATGGTATCGGAATCGGCATCGGAAATCGGCGGCTACAAGGAAGTGATCGTGCGCCTGGTCGGCCATGGCGCCTATTCGAAGCTGAAATTCGAATCCGGCGGCCACCGCGTGCAGCGGGTGCCGGCCACCGAGACCCAGGGGCGCATCCATACCTCGGCATGCACGGTGGCCGTGATGCCGGAAGCCGACGAGGTGTCCGATGTCGACATCAATCCCGCCGACATCCGCATCGATACCTTCCGCGCCTCCGGCGCCGGCGGACAGCACATCAACAAGACCGACTCCGCGATCCGCATCACCCACTTCCCAACCGGTATCGTGGTCGAATGCCAGGACGACCGCAGCCAGCACAAGAACAAGGCCTCGGCGCTGAAGGTTCTCGCGGCGCGCATCAAGGATGTGCAGCTGCGCGAACAGCAAGCCAAGGAAGCCGCCACGCGTAAATCGCTGATCGGCTCCGGCGACCGCAGCGAACGCATCCGCACCTACAATTTCCCGCAGGGAAGGATGACCGACCACCGCATCAACCTCACGCTCTACAAGCTCGACTTCATCATGGATGGCGATCTGGAAGAACTGACCAATGCGCTGATGGCCGAGCACCAGGCGGAATTGCTGGCGACGCTGGCCGAGGAAACTTGAACGCTTGCAAGGCATAATGCACCTGCACATGAGGCGCCTCGCATAGTTGCGCCCTGGAACTATCAGACGCCATGTTAGTCACATGGCATTACCAACTTACAACATTGTCTAGATGAGAACATCCAAACCTGTCCTAGTTGCTGCCGGCGTTATATGCTTTGCCCTGGTTGCCTATGCCCTGTATCTGCAGCACGTGAAGGAAATGCTGCCCTGCCCGCTTTGCGTGCTGCAGCGCTACGCCTTCGTCACGGTCGGTCTGCTGTGCTTTATCTTCGCTGCGCTGCCGCGTGCCGCTACCAAGGCAGGAGCATTGCTGGCGGCGCTGGCGGCGCTGGTCGGCGGTGGCATCGCGGGCTGGCATCTGTGGGTGAAGGCCCATCCCGCGGTCTCCTGCGGCATCGATCCGCTTGAAACATCGCTCAACAAGATCTTCACCGCCGAACTGATGCCTTTCCTGTTCAAGGCCGATGGACTGTGCAGCGCCGAATACGAACCGATCATCGGTTTGTCGATTCCGCAATGGTCGCTGATCTGGTTCGCGATTCTTGCCGTGCTGCTGATCTGGGCCGCGCTACGGCAGAGCCGCTGAGTAACCGATCGCCGATCGTCGCTGGCCGCCCGGCTCTCATCCATGCCCTCCCCCTCCTCCGATTCCAAGCCTTCCGCATTTTCGATTGCGCCCGGCACGGCAATCGGCGCGCTTCTGAACCGGCCGCCGATCGATGCGGTCGATGCCAGGATTCTCGTTTGCCATGGCCTCGCGCTAACCCGGGTGCAACTGATTACCCAGTCCGACCGCGTGCTTGACCATGAGGAAGCCGCCCGACTGACCGTGCTGTTCCGGCGCCGCATCGGCGGCGAGCCGATTGCCTACATCACCGGCGAGCGCGAATTTTTCGGCCTTGCCTTGCGCACCACGCCGGACGTGCTGATTCCGCGCCCGGAAACCGAATTGCTGGTCGAACTGGCACTGGAAAGACTGCCGTCGAATGGACGCGTGCTCGATCTCGGCACCGGCACCGGCGCAATCGCAATTGCTATTGCGCACACCCGACCGGATGTTGAGGTCACGGCGCTAGACGCCAGTACAGCCGCGCTGGAAATTGCGCGCGGCAACGCCCAACGCCATGGCTGCGCCGTCCGCTTCCTTCACAGCGACTGGTATGCCGCGCTGCGTGATGGCGTGCGCCATGACCTGGTCGTATCGAATCCGCCGTATATCGTTGCGCACGATCCGCATTTGTCGCAGGGCGACCTCCGCTTCGAACCGGTGGACGCGCTCACCGATCATGCGGATGGCTTGAGCGCCCTGCGCAGCATCGTGCGGGACGCGCCTTCGCACCTGCAGCCGCATGGATGGCTGCTGATGGAGCACGGCTACGACCAGGCGCGAGCCGTCCGCGCATTGCTTGCCGAACGCGGCTTCGAGTCGGTGCAAAGCTGGCGCGACCTCGCCGGCATCGAACGCGTGAGCGGCGGCCGGCTTCCGGGGTGATACCCGGCTTGATATTTCTGCAAGCAGGCTCATGCGCTGTCGCGCTCCTGCATTTTCGGCCTGTCAAGACTGGCGCTCCTGCATAATTTGCGTATCATCATCCGCTTGTTTTTCTTCTTATCTGAATCCCATGCTGCCTTCGATTGAACAACGCCTCGCCATTGAACTTGCCGCCAAGCCGGCACAGGTTGCCGCCGCCGTCGCCCTGCTGGACGAAGGCGCAACCGTGCCCTTCATCGCGCGCTACCGCAAGGAAGCGACCGGCGGCCTGGACGATACGCAGTTGCGCCTGCTGGAAGAACGGCTTCGCTATCTGCGCGAACTCGAAGACCGCCGCGCGGCCATCATTGCCTCGATCAACGAGCAGGGAAAGATGACGCCCGAGTTGCTCGATGCGATCACGCATGCCGAAGACAAGACCCGGCTCGAGGATCTTTATCTGCCGTACAAGCCGAAGCGCCGCACCAAGGCGCAGATCGCCGCCGAAGCCGGACTGACCGAACTGGCCGATGCGCTGCTCGGCGATCCGTCGCTCAATCCCGAGGAGGAAGCGGCGAAGTACCTGAAGCCGGCGTTCAGCACCGACAACGGCGACAACCCCGGCGTGCCGGATGCGAAGGCCGCGCTGGACGGCGCTCGCCAGATCCTGATGGAGCGCTTCGCCGAGGATGCGACGCTGCTGCAGGCGCTGCGCGAATACCTGACCGAACACGGCGTGGTCGAATCGAAAGTGGTCGAGGGCAAGCAAGATGCCGGCGCCAAGTTCTCGGATTACTTCGACTATTCCGAAACGCTCAGCACCATTCCCTCCCATCGCGCGCTGGCATTGTTCCGCGGACGCCGCGAGGAAATCCTGAATGTGACGCTGCGCCTCGATTCCGAAGAGGAAAAGCCGAAATGGGATGCGCCGCACAATCCCTGCGAAGGCAGGATCGCGGTCCGCTTCGGCATCAGCAACCAGGGCCGCCCGGCGGACAAATGGCTCGCTGATACCGTGCGCTGGACCTGGCGCGTGAAGACCTTCATGCACCTCGAAACCGAATTGATGACGGCATTGCGCGAACGCGCGGAAGTCGAAGCGATCAATGTGTTCGCCCGCAACCTCAAGGACCTGCTGCTGGCCGCGCCGGCCGGCCCGCGCGCCACCATGGGCCTGGACCCGGGACTGCGCACCGGCGTCAAGGTTGCCGTGGTCGATGCGACCGGCAAGGTGGTCGATACCGCGACGATCTATCCGCACCAGCCGCGCAACGACTGGCACGGTTCCCTCCATACGCTGGCGCAGCTTGCCAGGAAACACCAGGTGGCCCTGATTTCGATAGGCAACGGCACCGCTTCGCGGGAAACCGACAAGCTGGCGCAAGACCTGATCAAGCAGAATCCCGAACTCAATCTCACCAAGATCGTCGTGTCCGAGGCGGGCGCTTCCGTGTATTCCGCATCGGAATTCGCGTCGCGCGAATTGCCGGAACTGGATGTATCGCTGCGCGGCGCGGTGTCGATCGCCCGGCGCCTGCAGGATCCGCTGGCCGAGCTGGTCAAGATCGATCCGAAGTCGATCGGCGTCGGACAATACCAGCATGATGTCGGGCAGACGCAGCTGGCCCGTTCGCTGGATGCGGTGGTCGAGGATTGCGTCAATGCGGTCGGCGTGGACGTGAACACCGCGTCCGCCCCGCTGCTGGCCCGCGTGTCGGGACTCAATACCAGCGTGGCGCAGAGCATCGTGAATTACCGCGACATGAAAGGCATGTTTACTTCACGTGCCGCCCTACGGGCCGTGCCGCGTCTTGGCGACAAGACCTTCGAACAGGCGGCAGGCTTCCTGCGCATCATGAATGGCGAGAATCCGCTGGATGCATCGGCGGTACACCCGGAATCGTATCCCGTGGTCGAGCGCATCCTTGCCGACATCAAAAAAGATGTCAAGGGCGTGATCGGCGACGGCAAGCTTCTCAAAACCATACAACCGGCGAAATATGCCGATGACAAGTTCGGCGTTCCCACCATCACCGACATCCTCAAGGAACTCGAAAAGCCGGGCCGCGACCCTCGTCCCGAGTTCACCACAGCAACATTCAAGGAAGGTGTCGAGGATATCAAGGACCTGCGTCCCGACATGATTCTCGAAGGCGTGGTGACCAACGTAGCGGCATTCGGCGCCTTTGTCGATATCGGCGTTCACCAGGATGGCCTGGTCCATATATCCGCACTGTCGAACACCTTCGTGCGCGACCCGCATACCGTGGTGAAGGCGGGACAGGTGGTGAAGGTCAAGGTGCTGGAAGTCGACGAGAAGCGGCGCCGCATCGCATTGACCATGCGCCTGAGCGACTCGCCCCAGCCCTCTGGCGCGCGCCCGGAGCAGCGCGCGGACCGCACCGATGCCAAGCGCCTGGGCCAGCATCAACATCAGCAGCGTGCGCAGCCCGTCGGCAACAATGCGATGGCCGCCGCGTTTGCCAAGCTGAAAGCCTGATTAGTCCGCTTGCGACTTCGGCAGCATTGCATCCGGCCCTTTCGGGCTGGGCGCTTGCCCTGAATGACGCCGCCGCTTCGCGGTAAAGGAGCGCGCGGTGACGCATGCCACGCTGCCATGCATTGCCTGCCGGCGGGCCGGGTTTTCCCTATAATGGAGCCATCTTCAATCTGCAGAGGTCATACCATGAGCGACGTACAGAGCTGGATCAAAGACACCGTGACACAGAACCAGGTGGTGCTTTTCATGAAAGGCACGGCGCAGTTTCCGCAGTGCGGCTTTTCCGGCCGCGCTATTCAAATCCTGAAAGCGTGCGGTGTCGACAATATCGTCACTGTCAACGTGCTGGAGGATGCGGATGTGCGCCAGGGCATCAAGGAATTCTCGAACTGGCCGACCATTCCTCAGCTGTATGTGAAAGGCGAGTTCGTCGGCGGATCGGACATCATGACGGAGATGTATGAATCCGGCGAATTGCAAGGCCTGCTGAAATCCTGAAGCAGGCTTGCGGCATCCCTGCTTCGCATGGGGATGCCGGAATCGAATGCGAAACCATGAAAAGCATTCTGAAATGAAAAAACCCGTGAATATTTCTATTCACGGGTTTTTTACTGGTGCCGGCTGCCGGATTCGAACTGGCCACCTGATGATTACAAGTCAACTGCTCTACCAAATGAGCTAAGCCGGCGAAAACTTGAAGACCCGAATTATACGCTATTTGATGCGAGTTAGGGTAGGCCTTCCGCCTTTTTTTGGCGGCTCGTTGTTGTCATCGGGGTCGGAGCTTTCCGTCGGCGCGACCGGGTCGTCATTCCCCGACGGTACGGCGGACAGTGCGGGACCTTTCGGCGCATCGTCGGCTACCTGCGGCTCTTCATCGCGCGCGGGCAGACTGGATACCTCGAATGCCATGCCCTGGCCATTTTCACGGGCATAGATGGCAACGACGTTGTCGACCGGAACCACGATTTCACGAGAGACGCCGCCGAACCGCGCATTGAAGCTGATGACATCGTTTTCCATCTTCAATCCGCTCGTCGCGGTGAAGCTGATGTTCAGGACGATTTCACCATTCTTGACGAACTCGCGCGGCACGCGTGTCTGCGCGTCGACTGCGGCGGCGAGATAAGGCGTGTACCCATTGTCGGTACACCATTCGTATATCGCGCGCAGCAGATAGGGTTTTGTAGAGATTTCGGACATGGCTTCCTGGCCGGGAATGCAAATGCGCCACATGCCGGTGCCGGCGGATGGCGCACTCCCATCAGCGGCGCATTACCTTTTCAGAGGGCGTCAGTGCTTCGATGTAGGCAGGACGCGAAAAGATGCGCTCTGCGTACTTCATCAGAGGCGCAGCCGTCTTGGATAGTTCGATGCCGTAGTGATCGAGACGCCACAGTAGCGGTGCCACAGCTACGTCGAGCATCGAGAATTCGTCGCCGAGCATGTATTTGTTCTTCAGGAACAAGGGAGCAAGCGTTGTCAGGCGATCCCGGATTTCGGCACGCGCCTTCTCATGCACTTTTTCCGAGCCCTTGGACTTGTCGTTTTCCAGCGTATGCACGTGAACGAACAATTCCTTCTCGAAATTGAACAGCATCAAGCGCGCGCGCGCGCGCATCAGCGGATCGGCCGGCATCAGTTGCGGGTGGGGAAAGCGCTCATCGATGTACTCGTTGATGATGTTGGACTCGTACAAAATCAGGTCGCGTTCCACGAGAATGGGCACCTGACCGTACGGGTTCATCACCGAAATGTCTTCCGGCTTGTTGAACAGATCGACGTCGCGGATTTCGAAATCCATGCCTTTCTCGAACAGGACGAGACGGCAACGCTGGGAAAAGGGGCAGGTTGTGCCCGAATAGAGAACCATCATTTTGTAGTTCCTTAGAAACAAAAGGGTGAGACGTCGGACGGCTCACCCCAGAATTAACGCCCGCCGGCCTTTTTGGACCGACGGGCCGCATATTGCTATTTGATGTCTTTCCAATATGAGGCGTTCAGGCGCCATGCCAGCAGCAGGAAAAAGCTGAGGAATAGCAGTACCACCACGCCCAGACGCTTGCGGCTGTTCTGCGCTGGCTCGCCCATCCAGCTCAGATACGAGACGAGGTCGGCGGTTGCGTTGTCGAAGTCGAGCGAAGACACGGTACCCGGCTTCACCTGCTCGAAACCGGCAAACTTGTGAACGACCTTGGAAGCGTCGTGCGGATCTTTTTCCTCAACGAACTTGGCTGCGCGCACACCTTGCATTTCCCACATGACATGCGGCATGCCGACGTTGGGAAAAACGAGGTTGTTCCAGCCTGTCGGGCGGCTATCGTCCTTGTAGAACGTGCGCAGGTAGGTATACAGCCAATCGGGGCCGGATCCCGCGCTGGAGGACTTTGCCCGCGCGATCACGGACAGGTCGGGCGGAACGGCGCCGAACCAGGTCTTGGCATCCTTTGCCGGCATCGATATCGACATCAGGTCGCCGACCTTTTCCGAAGTGAACAGGAGATTGTTCTTGATCTGTTCATCGGTCAGGCCGATATCACGCAGGCGGTTGTAGCGCATCGCCGATGCCGAATGGCAGTTCAGGCAGTAATTGACGAACAGCTTGGCGCCGTTCTGCAATGCCGCCAGGTCGGTCGTCCGGTCGGGCGCCGAGTCCAGCGGAAAAGTCGCTTCGGCGGCAATCGCCATTGCCGGCACGAACGCCAGGACCGCAATGAATTTCTTCAACAATTTCATGGTTCTGTTATCCCTTTTTGCGGCTTAGTGCGGCTGGAATGTGACACGGTCCGGCACGGGCTTGAAGCTGCCCATCGTGCTCCACCACGGCATCAGCAGGAAGAAGCCGAAGTAGATGAAGGTGCAGATCTGGGCAACCAGCGTACCGATCGGAGTCGGTGCCTGGACGCCAAGATAGCCGAGTGCCAGGAAGGCGATGCCGAACACCAGGTAGACATAGCCATGCCAGGTCGGACGGTAGCGGATCGACTTTGCCGGCGAATGATCGAGCCATGGCAGCGCGGCCAGGATAAGCACCGACACACCCATGAGCACCACGCCCCAGAACTTCGCGTCGAAGATAAACATCGCGATGACGACGACAGCGCCGATGACGGCGACCGCCATCTTGATCGGGCTTGCAAGACGGGACTTGAGCACGACCAGGGCGACGTAGGCGATGACGCCGAGCTCCAGCGCATACATGAACTGCGATGTGGTTGCGCGCAGAATCGAGTAGAACGGCGTGAAGTACCAGACCGGTGCGATGTGCGGAGGCGTCTTCAGCGGATCGGCAGGAATGAAGTTGTTGTACTCGAGGAAGTAGCCGCCCATTTCCGGAGCGAAGAACACCACGGCGCTGAACACGATCAGGAAGATCGCAACACCGAAGACGTCATGCACCGTGTAATAAGGATGGAAGGGAATGCCGTCGAGCGGAACGCCGTTTGCATCCTTGTGCTTCTTGATTTCGACGCCGTCCGGGTTGTTGGAGCCCACTTCATGCAGGGCGACGATGTGAGCAACGACCAGGCCGATGAGCACCAGCGGGATCGCGATCACATGCAGCGAGAAGAAGCGGTTCAGCGTTGCGTCGGACACCACGTAGTCGCCGCGGATCCAGAGCGACAGGTCGGGGCCGATGAACGGAATTGCGCCGAACAGGTTGACGATCACCTGCGCGCCCCAGTAGGACATCTGTCCCCAGGGAAGCAGGTAGCCGAAGAAGGCTTCGGCCATCAAGCACAGGAAGATGCCGACGCCGAACAGCCACAGCAGTTCGCGCGGCTTGCGATAGGAACCGTACAGCAGCGCCTTTGTCATGTGCAGATAGACGACGACGAAGAAAGCCGATGCGCCTGTGGAGTGCATGTAGCGCACCAGCCAGCCCCAGGGCACGTCGCGCATGATGTACTCGACCGATGCAAATGCGAGATTGGCATCCGGCTTGTAGTGCATGACGAGGAAAATGCCGGTCACGATCTGGATCACGAGCACCAGCAGCGCCAGCGAGCCGAACATGTACCAGAAGTTGAAATTCTTCGGCGCGTAATACTCGGAGATGTGCGCCTTCCACGTCGATGACAGCGGGAAACGCTCATCGATCCATGCCAGCGCCTTGCCTGACAGGGGAACGGGCGTGCCGGTCGGTTTTTGTTGTGTCGCCATGATTATGCTTCGCCTTTCTCGTCTTTGCCGATCACGAGCTTGGTGTCGCCGACATACATGTGCGGCGGCACTTCCAGGTTGTCAGGAGCAGGCACGTTCTTGTATACCCGTCCCGCCAGGTCGAAGGTCGAGCCATGGCACGGGCAGAGGAAGCCGCCCTGCCAGTTGTCGGGAAGGGATGGCTGCGGTCCGGGCTGAAGCTTGGTGGTCGGCGAGCAGCCGAGATGCGAGCAGATACCGACGGCGACCAGGATGTCCGGCTTGCGCGAGCGGTATTCGTTGCGGGCGTATTCGGGCGTGAGTTCTTCGGGATTGCGTTCCGACTTGGGATCGGCCACTTCGGCATCGGTTTTCTTGAGCGATTCGACCATTTCCGGCGAGCGCTTGAGAATCCATACGGGCTTGCCGCGCCATTCCACGGTTCTCAGCTCCCCTGGAGCAAGGCCGGTGATATCGACTTCAACCGGAGCACCGGCGGCTTTTGCGCGCTCGGACGGCTGGAAGGTGGAGACAAATGCCCCCGCTGTGGCCAGTCCGGCCACCCCGCCTACCGCGCATGTCGCGGCAAGCAAGCCACGCCGACCGGAATCGACCTGCTTTTCGTTACTCATACCAACCCCAATCATTATAAATACGAAATCTGTACGAAACTTCTAGCAACCTTAGATTATAACGGACGCCGGAACTGAATTAAAGGGAAACCCTTTTTCCTCGCGCAAATTACGGGAACTTTTTGTTTGGAGTACACAGAAGAGCGTACGAAAGACAGTGTTCATCGCCTTCGGAAAGCGTTCATTTTCTGCAAGAATGACGCAGGGAGGCGTGCAACTACGGGAAAATCCGGGCATGCGCGTCCATCACCGACGACTATATGAAACAAGAAAGGAAAATCGATGGGAATGCTGCAGGAATTCAAAGCCTTTGCAATCAAGGGGAACGTGATCGATCTGGCCGTGGGAGTCATCATCGGCAGCGCGTTCGGCAAGATTGTCGATTCGATGGTCCAGGATGTGATCATGCCGGTGGTCAGCCGACTGGTCGGCGGCCTGGATTTCTCCAATTACTACCTGCCGCTCAATGGCCAGGGCACGGCACTTACGCTGGTCGAGGCAAAGAAAGCGGGTGCAGTATTGGCTTACGGAAATTTCATGACTATCCTGCTGAACTTCCTGATACTGGCTTTCATCATTTTTCAGATGATCCGGATTCTCAACAAGGCCAAGCGCAAGGAGCCGGAGGCCGAACCGGCCGCGGCAGTGACGCCTGAAGACGTCCTGCTGCTGAGAGAAATCCGCGATTCGCTGAAAAAATAGGCACAGCTCAGGCGCAGGCGCGCAGCCATTCCTCAGCTCGTCGGGGAATGGCCGTACCGGCCTGGCTTGGGAATCACTTGTGGACGCGGGGCTGCCCTATCTGCAGCAGGCCCCGGCGGTGAGCCTCGAAAACGGCTTCACCGCGGGAATGAACCGCCAGCTTGCCGTAGATGTTCTTGATATGCGTCTGCACGGTACCGACGGAAACGGAAAGAAGCTTGGCGACTTCACCATAACTGTCGCCACGGGCAATCAGGTCCAGGATCGCCGACTCGCGCTTGGTCAGACTGGTCGCGGGGTCCTGCTCTCTGGCCACAACCGGCTTATTGCCGCCGCGGACTTTGGCCAGCACCATGCGCGCAATCGCGGGGCTCATGGGTGCGCCACCGGAACGCAGATCGAGCACGGCGCGAGCGATGTCGGTCTTGCCGGCATCCTTGAGCACATAGCCTGAGGCGCCGGCCTCAATGCATGCCAGCACATTGGCCTCGTCGCTCGACATGGTGACCACCATGATGTCGGTCTGCGGATGCCGGCTGGTGCATGCATGAATGACTTCGAGCCCCGAGCCGTCGGGAAGGCCCAGGTCGGTCATCAGTACTTCGGGCACATTCACCTCGAGCCATGTCAACGCGGCCTTCACGCTTTCGAGCGCGGCAAGCAGCCTGAGCTTCGGCTCCGACTCGATTGCCAGCGACAGCGCCTTGCGTGTGACTGCATCGTCCTCCACGATCATTACGCCGATTGGATGGCGCGATGTTTCTTCTTGCATAATTACTCCTCACCTAGCGTAATCATACCTTCATCTTCCGATTGGAATGACCTACTTTCGGTTTATTGCGGGGCAATGCGGTCATACGGGATTGTCGACATCGATGAATTCATGCTCGATGTCGAACCGGCTCGCCAGATGCTCGCCTAGCGACTGCACCCCGTAACGCTCGGTCGCGTGATGCCCGCATGCCATATAGGCAACGCCGGTTTCACGCGCGAGATGCACGGTCGGTTCTGAGATTTCACCGCTCAGAAAGAGGGTCGCACCCGCGGCGATGGCATTTCCCAGCATGCCGTGCGCCGCTCCGGTGCACCAGCCGATGCGACCGAGCGGCTGCTCCGGGTCGCCGATCAGCAGCGGCTCGCGATTCAACCGCGTACCGACATGACGCGCCAAGTCGCCGGCGGTTTTCAGACTGACATCCTGCGCGACGCCCAGCCATCCGAGGCTGTCATCGCCGAAGCGGCCATCCGGCGACAGCCCCAGGCGCTGCGCCAGCTGGACGTTGTTGCCGAATTCCGGATGCATGTCGAGCGGCAGGTGATAGGCAAACATGTTGAGTTCATGCGACAGCAGCAACTTGAGCCGCCGGTGCTTGGGTCCGATCACGCGCGCATCCTCGCCTTTCCAGAAATAACCGTGATGCACGATGACGGCGTCAGCGCCGGCATCGGCGGCCGCTTCCAGCAGGGCCAGGCTGGCGGTTACGCCAGTGACGATCTTGCCGATCTCGCTGCGCCCCTCGACTTGCAAGCCATTTGGGCAATAGTCGCGAAAACGGTTAATATCGAGCGTTTGCTCCAGATGTTTTGCGAGCTGGTCTCTACTTATCGTCTTACGCATCATCGTTATCCTTAATATGCGACGTCTCTGGCTATTGTTCGCCCAAACCGTTACTGTCGGCCTGGCGCTCTGGTTTATTGTAGCGAGCCTGAAGCCGGAATGGGCCATCAGCCTGCTCGGCGCCGGCCGCGGCCAGCACGTGACCACCTCCCCGGCCCAGATTCTCCAGGCGCCGGCTGCTGCGCCAGCGCAGGATTCCTATCGGGAAGCGGCAAGGCGCGCGATGCCTGCCGTGGTAAACATCTTTACCACCAAGGGCGCGCGCCAGCCCAAGACGCCTTTCATGGATGATCCGCTGTTCCGCCGCTTCTTCGGCGACCAGCAGGAAGACAGGCAATTCAGCCTGGGCTCCGGCGTGGTGATCAGTCCGCAAGGCTATGTGCTGACGAATAACCATGTCATCGAGACCGCCGATGAAATCGAGGTCGCACTGGCGGACGGCCGCAAGGCAGTGGCCAAGGTGGTCGGCACCGACCCAGAAACCGACCTCGCGGTGGTGAAGATCGACCTGCCGAACCTGCCCGCCATCACCCTCGGCAACGCCGATCAGGCTCGCGTCGGCGACGTGGTACTCGCCATCGGCAACCCGTTCGGCGTCGGCCAGACCGTCACCATGGGGATCGTGTCGGCGCTCGGACGCAATCATCTTGGCATCAACACCTTCGAAAACTTCATCCAGACCGATGCCGCAATCAACCCGGGCAATTCAGGCGGTGCGCTGATCGATTCAAGCGGCAACCTGCTGGGCATCAATACGGCGATCTATTCGCGCAGCGGCGGCTCCCTGGGCATCGGCTTCGCGATTCCGGTCACCACGGTGAAGGACGTGATGGAGTCCATCATTGCAACGGGACAAAAGGTGCGCGGCTGGATCGGCGTCGAGCCGCAGGACATCACGCCCGAGCTGGCTGAAAGCTTCGGCCTGACCCGCAAGTCCGGCGTCATCATCGCAGGCGTGCTCAAGGGCGGTCCGGCGGACAGGGCGGGCATGCGCCCGGGCGATATTCTCGTCGCCGTCGAAGGCAAGCCGGTCAGCGACACGACCGACATGCTGAACCTGATCGCGCAGCTCACTCCGGGTAACAAGGCCAGGATGACGGTAATGCGCAAGTCCCAGGAATCGACGATTGATGTCACCGTCGGCAAGCGGCCGAAGCCCAAGCGCGAGGACCAGGAGTAGCCGTCTCTCTTCAACCGAGCCTTTATGCATACACGCGACCTGATCCAATTTCTTTCCGAGCTGGGCGAAAATAATAATCGCGCCTGGTTCGTCATGAACAAGCCGCGCTATGACATCCTGCGCGCCGAGTTTCTTGAACTGGTGTCCGGCATGATTCCCCAGATCGTGAAGTTCGATCCGGAAGTGGCGGGCTGCAATCCGAAAAAAGCGCTGTTTCGCATCAACCGCGACATGCGGTTTTCCAAGGACAAGAGCCCGTACAAGACGACATTTTCAGCGGCGATCACGGCGAGCGGCCTGAAGAAACCCAGCCAGGGGGGCGGCCCGGCCTATTATTTTCATGTCGATGCACAGGGCGTGCTGCTGGTTGCCGGCGGAGAGTACATGCCGCCTTCCGATCGTCTGCGTGCGATCCGCCAGCATGTGATCGCAGATGCGGCGGGATTTTCCAAGGTGTTGAAGAACCGGAAATTAAGGGAAACCTACGGCGACCTCCAGGATGAAGGAAAACTGTCCAGACCGCCGAAGGGCTTCGATCCCGACGTGCCGCACATCGAGTACATCAAGCACAAGAGTTTCATTGTCTGGAAAGAAAGCAGCTTGAAGAAGAGCATTCCCGCCGATCTCGGCAAGGAGATCGTATCCGGTTTCAAGGATGCTTATCCCCTCGTGCATTGGCTGCGGCAAGCCAAATAGGTATCCGGGAAATAGGTCTCAGGGAAAAACAAAGGCCGGCGAATGCCGGCCTTTTTTCATCGCGCGCATGCAAACAACATCTCACGCCTGATCGCTGACCTCTTCGGGCGCTCTCGTCGCGCGGGCAAAGGCTGGTGCGATCAGCAGGCCGACCTCGTACAGCAGGCAGATCGGTATCGCGAGCAGCAACTGGCTCATGACATCTGGCGGCGTCACCACGGCAGCGACGACGAATGCGCCGACGATCACGTAGGGGCGTACTTCCTTGAGCTTTTCCACCGTGACCAGCCCCATGCGTACCAGCACGATAACCACGATCGGCACTTCGAAGGTGACGCCGAATGCGATGAACAGCGTCATCACGAATCCGAAATAACTTTCGATATCAGGGGCGACGTTGATCGACTTCGGCGCGAATTCATTGACAAACTTGAAGACCATGCCGAACACGAAGAAATAACAGAAGGCGACGCCGGCGAGGAACAGCAGCGATGACGACACCACCAGCGGTGCAACCAACTTCTTCTCGTGGGTGTACAGGCCGGGTGCAATGAAGGCCCATGCCTGGTAGAGCACGACCGGCAAGGCGATCAGGAAGGCAAGCAGCAGCGTCACCTTCACCGGGATCAGGAACGGCGTGATGACGCCGGTCGCAATCATTTTGCTGCCTTCCGGAAGCGCAACCATCATCGGCATGGCCAGCAGGTCGTAGATGTTGCCCGCCCATGGCATCAGGCAAAGGAAAACGATAATGATCGCAATGGATGCCCTCATCACCCGGTTGCGCAATTCAACCAGATGCGAAATGAAGGTATCTCCGGCACCAGCCGTGTCGTCGTCGTTGATCATACGGAGGTGTTATGCAAATGTAATACGCATTGGTTAGCGGCCAAGTTCGTTGCGAACCCTGCCGCGACTAAACGGAAGCCCGGTCTGGGATGCTGCAAGACCCTGGTGTTTGGATCGGATCGGCATGCTTGAAGGCTCAGTCGTGAAATGAAGCAGTGGACTTGCGCGCTGCCGCAGGCCGAAACTTTGCAACCCGCGCCGCTCCGGACATGACATGGGTGCGGCGTCCGCTCTGCTTCTTGTACCAGGATGGAACCGCCGAAGTGCGAGCCAGTTTTTTCTTGCGAAAATCCTTGGCTTTCACTCCGATCTGATCCGGCGTCGACGGTTCGAGCAGGGGATTGGAGAGCGCTTCCTGTACGTCGCTCTGCATGTCGGCGACATTCTGCGCGATCGTCTCCTCGACGCTGGTCGCCGCCTCCTGCATTTCCTTCTGCATCTTGCGCAGTTCGTCGAGTTCGATCTCGCGGCTGACTTCGGATTTGACTTCGTTGATGTAGCGCTGCGCGCGGCCGAACAGCGTGCCGGCCATGCGCGCGACTTTCGGCAGGCGCTCGGGTCCGACAACGACCAGGGCAACCACGCCGATCAACGCAAGTTTGGAAAGACCAAGATCAATCATGATGGGAAGCTGGCGGTATTGGCATTCGCGGCATGGAGTCGAGCTCCATGCCCGTCGTCGTCAAGCCCGTGATCAGCTTTTCTTTTCCTTCGCTTCGACGTCGATCGTCGCCTTGTCGGCGGCGGCTTTTTCCTCGTCGCCCTTGACGCCGTCCTTGAACCCCTTGACGGCCTTGCCGAGGTCGGAGCCCATGTTGCTGATTTTCTTGGTACCGAAGATCAGCATGACCACCACCAGAACGATCAGCCAATGCCAGATGCTAAATGAACCCATTGCTTTCTCCTAATGGACGCGCGCGTCCTCATTCATACTGTTGCATACTTTCTTGCCGCCGGATCCGGTTCACCGCTGGCCGCGCCAGGGACGCGGACCGCCAATGACATGCAGATGGAGATGGTACACCTCCTGTCCGCCGTCGGGTCCGGTATTGAACAGCGTCTTGAATCCGCCGGTGCCAATACTGCCGTCTGCAGCTTCGTAACCGCAGCCCTGTTCCTTCGCGAGCTTCGGCGCCAACAGCATCATTTTACCCAACAACGCGGCATGACTTTCACTGCAGTCAGCCAGTGTAGCAATATGTTGTTTCGGGACAATTAAAAAATGCACCGGAGCAGCGGGATTGATGTCATGGAAGGCGATCAGATCGTCGTCTTCATAGATGGCTTTCGTTGGAATCTGCTTGGCAGCGATCTTGCAGAAAATACAGTCGGTCATGATATTTCCCGTTAGCTATGGCGGATGATTGAACAAGTATTTACGGCAACGTCATCGATCATTCGGTCCGGGCAGCCTTTTCGTCGATGCCGGACAATCCTTCGCGACGGGCAAGCTCGTCGATCACATCCTGCGGTTTCAGGTTGAATTGCGCAAGCAGCACCATCGAATGGAACCAGAGGTCGGCGCATTCATAGAGTACCTTGGATGCATCGCCGCCGGCGCGGGCATCCTTTGCCGCCATCACGGTTTCCGTGGCTTCTTCGCCGATTTTTTTCAGGATGGCATCATCGCCCTTGGAAAACAGGCGAGCGACATAGGACTTTTCGGGGTCGCCGCCATTTGCGATCTTGCGCGACTCGATGACATCGGCGACGCGTTTCAGGATTTCACTCATTGCAGGAGGACGGATATTCCGCTGTGTGTCGGTTGATGTGATCGGTTTCGTTGACCGGCCGCCATGCCATCATGCCTGGCTGCATGCGGCCTGGCATGTCTTATTTGTAAATGGTGCCGGGGTCCTTGAGGACGGCATCGACCGATTGCCAGTCGCCGCCGTTGGCGTCGCCCTCGAATTTCTGGAAGAAGCAGGAATGCCGTCCGGTATGGCAGGCGATCTTGCCGACCTGCTCGACCTTCAGCAGCACGACATCCTCGTCGCAGTCGAGGCGAATCTCGTGCACCTTCTGCGTGTGGCCGGACTCTTCACCCTTGTGCCACAGTTTCTTGCGCGAGCGGCTCCAGTACACGGCCTCGCCGAGTTCGACCGTCTTCGCCAGGGCATCGCGGTTCATCCAGGCAAACATCAGCACATCATTGCTGCCAACTTCCTGGGCGATGACGGGAACCAGCCCCTGCTCGTCCCATTTCACCTTGTTGAGCCATTTGCCGGCCGAGCTCATGCCAGCCTCATCGGGATGCCCTGGCCGGACATGAATTTCTTCGCTTCCTGCACGGTATGCTGGCCGTAATGGAAAATGCTGGCCGCCAGCACCGCATCGGCCTTGCCGACCTGGATGCCGTCGGCGAGATCCTTCAGGCCGCCAACGCCGCCCGAGGCGATCACCGGGATCGAGATCGCATCCGAGACGGCGCGCGTCAGGTCGAGATCGAAGCCGCTCTTGGTGCCGTCGCGGTCCATGCTGGTCAGCAGGATTTCGCCGACGCCCAGGCTTTCCATCTTTTTCGCCCATTCGACCACGTCCAGGCCGGTGGCCTTGCGGCCGCCGTGGGAAAACACTTCCCAGCCACCTTCAGCCTTGCGCTTGGCGTCGATCGCCACCACGATGCATTGCGAGCCGTACTTCTGCGCGGCATCGGCCACCATCTGCGGATTGGAGATCGCGGTGCTGTTGATGCTGATCTTGTCGGCGCCGGCGTTGAGCAGGCGGCGCACATCCTCGACGGTGCGCACGCCGCCGCCCACCGTCAGCGGAATGAAGACCTGCGACGCCACCGCCTCGATGATGTGCAGGATCAGGTCGCGCCCGTCGGAGGTGGCGGTGATGTCAAGAAAGGTCAGTTCATCGGCGCCCTGCTCGTCATAGCGGCGGGCGATCTCGACCGGGTCGCCGGCATCGCGCAGCTCGACGAAATTGACGCCCTTGACCACACGGCCGGCGGTGACGTCGAGACAGGGGATGATGCGTTTTGCAAGGGACATGCTTACTCTTCTTCCGTCTCTTCCTCGATGCCGCTCAGAGCGTCGGCGCGCTCCTGGGCGGCGCGCAGGTCGAGCGTGCCTTCATAGATGGAACGGCCGCAGATCACGCCCTCGATGCCTTCATCCTGCACAGCGCACAAGGCTTCCACATCCTTGATGTTGTGCACGCCGCCGGAGGCGATCACGGGAATGGTCATGCTCTGGGCCAGCTTGACAGTGGCGTCGATGTTGACCCCGGCCATCATGCCGTCGCGGCCGATGTCGGTGTAGACGATGGCTTCGCAGCCATAGTCCTCGAATTTCTTGGCCAGGTCGATGACTTCATGCCCGGACAGCTTGCTCCAGCCGTCGGTGGCGACCTTGCCGTCCTTGGCGTCGAGGCCAACGATGATCTGGCCGGGGAAGGCGCTGCAGGCGTCGTGCAGGAAGCCCGGATTCTTCACCGCGGCGGTGCCGATGATGATGTAGGACAGGCCGTCGTCAAGATAACGCTCGATGGTGTCGAGGTCGCGAATGCCGCCGCCCAGCTGGATGGGAATCTCGTCCGTGTCGTTCTCGAGCGCAAACTCGCGCACGACCTGGATGATGGATTTCACCGCCGCTTCATTCTTCGGCTTGCCGGCGAAGGCGCCGTTCAGGTCGACCAGGTGCAGCCGGCGCGCACCCTGCATCAACCAGTGCCGCGCCATCTCGGCGGGATCTTCGGAAAACACGGTGGCTTGTTCCATATCGCCCTGTTTCAGGCGCACGCAATGACCGTCCTTGAGGTCGATGGCAGGTATGAGCAGCATGGCTACATGTGTAATGGAGTGGGTTGATGAAAGTGATGCTGAAACCGAAACAAAGAAACAACTTCTCTGGAATCAGGGATTCCAGTGCGCGAAATTCTTGTAAAGCTGCAAACCTGCGGCAGCGCTCTTTTCCGGATGAAACTGGGTAGCGAATATATTATCTTTGGCGACCGCGCATGCAAAGGGTGCGCCGTAGTCGGTCTCGCCGGCAGTATGAGCTGTTTCCGCCGGCTGCGCATAGTAACTGTGCACGAAGTAGAAATAACTGTTGTCAGCAATGCCATTCCACAGCGGATGGGACAGCGTCTGCCGGACCCGGTTCCAGCCCATTTGCGGCACCTTGAAGCGCGATCCGTCTTCCTGCAGCATGCCGTCAAGGCGAAAGCGCACGACTTTTCCCGGGATCAGGCCGATGCCCGGCGTATTGCCTTCCTCGCTCAGGTCGAACAGCAGCTGCTCGCCGACGCACACGCCCAGCAGGGGCTTGGTGCGGGTCGATTCGATCACGGCTTCCTGCAGGCCGGATTCGCGCAGGCAGCGCATGCAGTCAGGCATCGCGCCCTGCCCGGGGAGCACCAGGCGGTCGGCGGCACGGATGTCGGCGAGTTCGCCGGAAATGCGCACGTCGGCTTCCGGCGCGACATGGCGCAGCGCCTGCGCCACCGAGCGCAGGTTGCCCATGCCGTAATCCACAACAACGATCTTGTTCATATCTGAAATATCAATCGACGCCCTGCGCCGCTTATTCGTTTTACCCGCTTGAGTCGTTACAGGCTGCCCTTGGTCGAGGGAATCGTTCCCGCAGCGCGCGGATCGAGTTCGGCGGCCATGCGCAGTGCGCGGCCGAAAGCCTTGAATACGGTTTCGCACTGATGGTGCGCATTTTCGCCGCGCAGATTATCAATGTGCAATGTGACCAGCGCATGATTGACGAAGCCCTGGAAGAATTCATGGGTCAGGTCGACATCGAACGCGCCGATCATCGAGCGCTTGAACGGCACGTGGAATTCGATGCCGGGACGCCCGGAGAAATCGACCACGACGCGCGACAGCGCTTCATCGAGCGGCACATAGGCATGGCCGTAGCGGCGGATACCCTTCTTGTCGCCGATGGCCTTGGCGAAGGCCTGTCCCAGCGTGATGCCGACGTCTTCGACCGTATGGTGGGCATCGATGTGCAGGTCGCCCTTGGCTTCGATGTCGAGATCGATCAAGCCGTGGCGGGCGATCTGATCGAGCATGTGGTCAAGGAAAGGAACACCGGTATTGAGCTTTTGCTGACCGGTACCGTCGAGGTTGATCGCGACGCGGATCTGCGTCTCGTTGGTATTGCGGGTGACCTCTGCAACGCGGGGCGTGGACATGTGAATGATGACTAAAATTTATGGAGCCAGCGATGCCATCACGGCATCGAGCAGCAGGCGGTTCTCTTCGGCGGTGCTGACGGTGATCCGCAAGCAGTTTTCGAGCAATGGGTGCATTTTACCGACATTTTTGATCAAAACCTTACGATCTAATAATGCAGAAAAAACATCATTGCCGTTTACTTTTTCATGGTTGATGCGCACCAGCAGGAAATTCGCTGCCGACGGGAATACTTCGATTCCCGGAAGCACACTCAGCGCGACCGACAGGCGCGCGCGTTCTTCCCGCAAGCTGGCCGCCTGCGCATCGAGCACATCGACATGGTCGAGCACGAATTCGGCGGCGGCTTGGGTCAGTACGTTGACGTTGTACGGCGGGCGGACCTTGTCCAGTTCGACCAGCAGTTCGCTGGCGGCCGACATGTAACCGAGCCGGATGCCGGCCAAACCCAGCTTGGACACGGTGCGCATGACTACCAGATTAGCAAATTCCGGCAAGCGCGGCATGAAACTCGCCTGCGCGAACGGCTGGTAGGCCTCGTCCACAACCACTAGGCCGCAATCCTGCGCCGCCCGGATGATGTCGACCATATCGCTTTCATCGAACAGGTTGCCGGTCGGATTGTTGGGATAGGCAAGGTAGACTATGGCGGGCTTGTGCTCGGCAATCGCGGCCAACATGGCCGGCTTGTCGAGGCTGAAGTCCGCCTTCAGCGGCACGCCGACGAATTCCATGCCGGCAAACCTGGCCGACATCGCATACATGACGAAGCCCGGCGTCGGCGCCAGCACCTTGGCGCCCGGCTTGGCGCAGGCGACCGACAGCATGGATATCAATTCATCGGAGCCGTTGCCGAGCACCACGTCGTAGCCGGCGGGCACGCCGAGGCCGGTGCAGATCTTATGCTTGAGCTCGCTGTAGGACGGCACCGGATAGCGGTTCATCGCCACTTCGGCGAGGCGTTTTCCGAGTTCGGCGCGCAGGTGTTCGGGCAGCGTGTACGGGTTTTCCATGGCGTCGAGCTTGACGAAGCCGGCGGAGTCCGGCACATGGTAAGCCGCCAGCGCGCGCACGTCGGCTCGGATGATGGTGTCGATCAGGGACATGGTGTTTTTATCTCGATCTCGGAAAAGCGGCGAGCTGCCTGCCGCAACTGTTTTGATTCATGGCTTGCTTCATGCGACCTTGTCGTCCAGCGCCGCGAGACGGGAATCGATCAGTTCGCAATAGCCGGCATTGAGTTCGAAGCCAACGAAATTCCTGCCGCAGCGCCTGGCCGCCACCGCGGTCGTGCCGCTGCCCATGAAGGGATCGAGCACGATGCCGTCGGGCGGACAGGACGCCTTGATCATGCGCTCGATGATTTCCAGCGGCTTTTGCGTCGGATGATCGGCCCGTTCGCGGTGCTCGCGGTGCAGCCGCGACACGCTCCAGACGTCCTTCGGGTTATAACCGATTTCCAGCCACTTGGCGCCGACGAAGATGGAACGCGACCTGGCCTTCTTGGTTTCGGCATCATACGGGATGCGTACCGCGTCGAGGTCGAAATGATAATCGCGCGCCTTGGCGAAGAAGCCGATGGTGTCATGCACCGAGGAAAAGCGGCGGGTGCTGCCGCCCATCGACGGCACGCGCCGGTCCCAGATGATCTCGTTGATCATGGTCATGCGCTTTTTCAGCATGACGAAGATTTCCGGCGAATAGCGCCAGGTCAGGAAGATATAGAAGCTGCCGTTGGGCTTGAGCTTCGGCAGCGCCGCATCGACCCACTGCTCGGTCCATTGCAGGTAGGCTTCGGCATCGAGCTTGTCGGAGTCGTTGCCGTAATCCTTGCCCAGGCCGTAGGGCGGATCGGCGATCAGCAGGTCGATGCTGGCGTCGGGAATGCGGGCCAGGCCCTGCAGCGCGTCTTCGCAATGGACGGTATTGAGCCAGGACGTCATTGCCGTTCACCGAGCAATGCGCCCGCAAAAGCCGCACCGCGCCGCGGTTCCGACGCCCTCATTTGAGCCGGTACTCGGCCGAGCCGGCATGTGCCTGCAGGCCTTCGCCGTAGGCGAGCTCGGCGGCGATCCTGCCCAGCGTCTGCGCGCCGGCTTCGCTGACGTGGATGATGCTGGAACGCTTCTGGAAATCGTAGACGCCAAGCGGCGAGGAGAAACGCGCGGTGCGGGAGGTCGGCAGCACATGGTTGGGGCCGGCGCAGTAGTCGCCCAGCGATTCCGAGGAAAAGCGCCCGAGGAACATGGCGCCCGCATGGCGCACCTTGTCGGCCCACTGCTGCGGCTGTTCCGCCGAGATCTCCAGGTGTTCGGCCGCGATCAGGTTGGCGATCTCGCAGGCCTCGTCCATGTCGCGCACCTTGACCAGCGCGCCGCGGTTGGTGAGCGAGGTGCGGATCACGTCCTTGCGCGGCATGCCGTCGAGCAGGCGATTGATGCTGGCCTCGACCTTCGCGATATAGGCGTCGTCCGGGCAGACCAGGATGGATTGTGCCAGTTCGTCATGCTCGGCCTGGGAGAACAGGTCCATCGCCACCCAGTCGGGATCGGTGGAACCATCGCACAGCACCAGGATTTCCGACGGGCCGGCGATCATGTCGATGCCGACGATGCCGAACACGCGGCGCTTGGCGGCGGCGACATAGGCATTGCCGGGTCCGACGATCTTGTCGACCTGCGGAATGGTGGCGGTGCCGTAGGCCAGCGCGCCGACGGCCTGCGCGCCGCCGATGGTGAAGACGCGGTCGACGCCGGCGATGGCGGCGGCGGCCAGCACCAGTTCATTCTTCACGCCGTTGGGCGTGGGCACCACCATGATGACTTCCTGCACGCCCGCCACCTTGGCCGGGATCGCGTTCATCAGCACCGACGACGGATAGGCGGCCTTGCCGCCGGGGACGTAGATGCCTACCCGGTCGAGCGGCGTGACCTTCTGGCCGAGCACGGTGCCGTCGGCTTCGGTGTAGGTGAAGCCGTCGCTGCCGGTTTCGGCCTTCTGCCGCTCGTGATAGGCGCGCACGCGGTCGGCGGCGGTCTGCAATGCATTGCGGCGCTCGGGTGCGAGCGATTCGAGGGCGGCGCGCAGCTCATCCTTGCCGATTTCCAGGCTGGCGACGCTGCCGCTTTCCAGCTTGTCGAAGCGATTGGTGTAGTCGAGCACGGCGGCATCGCCGCGGGCCTTGACGTCGGCGAGGATCTGCGCGGCGGCGCGGTCGATCGCTTCATCCTCGCTGGCTTCGAACGCGAGCACGGCGGACAGCCGGGCCTTGAAATCGGGAACGCTGGAATCGAGTTTGCGGATCTGGATGGTCATGGTGTCATGCCGCTTTCGGGGCTTGGCTTGCCGAGGCTTGCTCGAAGGCCTCCAGGATGGGCTGCAGGCGCTCGCGCTTGAGTTTCAATGCGGCCTGGTTGACCACCAGGCGCGAAGAGATGTCGAGGATGTGTTCGACCTCGACCAGGTTGTTGGCGCGCAGCGTGCTGCCGGTGCTGACCAGGTCGACGATGGCATCCGACAGGCCGACCAGCGGGCCCAGCTCCATCGAGCCGTAGAGCTTGATCAGGTCCACGTGGACGCCCTTGGCGGCGAAGTGTTCGCTAGCGCACTTGACATACTTGGTGACCACGCGCAGGCGCGCGCCCTGGCGCACCGCGCTGGCGTAGTCGAAGCCGGCGGGCACGGCGACCGACAGCCGGCACTTGGCGATGTTGAGGTCGATCGGCTGGTACAGCCCTTCGCCGCCATGCTCGAGCAGCACATCCTTGCCGGCCACGCCGAAATCGGCCGCGCCGTACTGCACATAGGTCGGCACGTCGGAGGCGCGCACGATGATGACGCGAACGTCGGGATCGGTGGTCGGCAGGATCAGCTTGCGCGACTTTTCCGGGTTTTCGGTGACCTTGATGCCGGCCGCCTCCAGCAGCGGCAGGGTTTCTTCGAAAATGCGGCCCTTGGAGAGTGCGAGTGTCAGTTGCCGGCTCATTTACTTGACCCGCTCGATGTTGGCGCCGACCGCAGACAGCTTGACTTCCATGCGGTCGTAGCCGCGGTCGAGGTGGTAGATGCGGTCGACCAGCGTCTGCCCTTGCGCCGCCAGCGCCGCGATCACCAGCGAAGCGGAGGCGCGCAGGTCGGTTGCCATCACCGGCGCGCCGACCAGCTTGTCGACACCCTGCACGATCGCGGTATGGCCGTCGATTTCTATCGAGGCGCCGAGGCGGTTGAGTTCCTGCACGTGCATGAAACGGTTCTCGAAGATGGTCTCGGTCACGCGGCTGCTGCCTTCGGCGATGCAGTCGAGCGCCATGAACTGGGCCTGCATGTCGGTCGGGAAGCCGGGATATTCGATGGTGCGGAAGCTGACGGCCTTCGGACGCGCCGACATCTGCACCCGGATCGAGTCGGGGCCGGTGGTGATGACGGCGCCGGCTTCGCGCAGCTTGTCGATGGCCACTTCGAGGATGTCGCTGCGGGTGTTCCTCAGCGTGACGTCGCCGCCGGCCGCCGCGACCGCGCACAGGAAGGTGCCAGTCTCGATGCGGTCGGCGATCACGGTGTGCGATGCGCCATGCAGCTTGTCGACGCCCTGTACCACCAGGCGGTCGGTGCCGATGCCGTCGATCTTCGCGCCCATCGCCACCAGCAGATTGGCGAGGTCGGTGACTTCCGGTTCGCGCGCCGCGTTTTCCAGCACGGTCTCGCCTTCGGCAAGGGTTGCCGCCATCAGCAGGTTCTCGGTGCCGGTGACGGTGATCATGTCGGTGACGATGCGCGCGCCCTTCAACTTCCTGGCCTTGGCATGAATGTAGCCGGCCTCGATGCTGATGTCGGCGCCCATCGCCTGCAGGCCCTTGATGTGCTGGTCAACCGGGCGCGAGCCGATCGCGCAGCCGCCGGGCAGCGACACCTTGGCTTCGCCGAAACGCGCCAGCAACGGGCCGAGCACCAGGATCGATGCGCGCATGGTTTTCACCATTTCATAGGGCGCCTCGCACTTGTCGATGGCCCCGCCATTGAGGGAATAGCGGTCGCCGTCCTGCTCGACGCGCAGCCCCATCTGGCGCAGCAGCTTGAGCATGGTGTTGACGTCCTGCAAATGCGGCACGTTGGACAGCTGCACCGTGTCGGCCGTCAGCAGGCCGGCGCAAAGGATGGGCAGCGCCGCATTCTTGGCGCCGGAAATGGTGATGTCCCCGGACAGGCGCTTGCCCCCGGTAATGAGGAGCTTGTCCATTATTTCTGGAATTCTTCAGGTGTGAGAGTCTTCATCGACAGTGCATGGATTTCTTCGCGCATGCGGTCGCCCAGCGCCGCATACACCAGCTGGTGGCGCTGGATAAGGCGCTTGCCGGCGAAGGCATCGGAGACGATCACTGCGTTGAAATGCTGGCCGTCGCCTTCCACCTCAAGGTGGGTGCAGTCGAGGCCGGCGGCGATGTAAGTTTTGACAAGCTCGGGTGTAGGTAGCATGGTCTTCCCTTTGTGACCTGGTTGACCTGACGGTCTTGGTGATGCTTAGTCTTAGTGACGCAGCTTGTATCCGCGCTTGAGCATGCGGATCGCGAATCCCGCGAGCAGCGCGAAGTACACGCTGACAATGGAAAAGCTGAACAATGGATCGACGTCGGACTTGCCGAAGAAGCCGTAACGGAAGCCGTCAATCATATAAAAAAACGGATTGAAGTGCGATACCGTCTGCCAGAAAACCGGCAGCGAATGGATGGAATAGAACACGCCCGACAGAAAGGTTGCCGGCATGATCAGGAAATTCTGGAAGGCCGCGAGCTGGTCGAACTTCTCCGCCCAGATGCCGGCGATCAGGCCCATGGTACCGAGGATGGCGGCGCCCAGCAGGGCGAAGATGGCAATCCACCACGGCGCGAAGAAGCTGAGGTCGGTGAACCAGGTGGTGATCAGGAACACGCCGGCGCCGACGGCCAGGCCGCGCACCACGGCCGCCAGCACATAGGCGGCGAACAGGTCCCAGTGCGACAGAGGCGGCAGCAGCACGAACACCAGGTTGCCGGTGATCTTGGACTGGATCAGCGACGAGGAACTGTTGGCGAACGCATTCTGCAGCACGCTCATCATCACCAGGCCGGGCACCAGGAAGGCGGTATAGCGCACATCCGGATACACCTGCACATGGTCTTCCAGCACATGGCCGAAGATCAGCAGGTAGAGCATGGCGGTCAGGATGGGCGCGGTGATGGTCTGGGTCGCGACTTTCCAGAAACGCAGGATTTCCTTGTAGAACAGGGTCTGGAAGCCGGTCATCACTTCTCCCCTTCCATGATCTGGATGAACACGTCTTCCAGGTCGGCCTGCTGCAGGTGCATGTCGTCGATGACGGCGCCGGCCTCGCGCAGCCTGGCCAGTATCGGCTCGACCTCGGTGTAGTCGTTGACACGCAGCGTGTACTTGCCGCCGGCGATGAGTTCGTCAGGGTGCGACACCAGCGGCTTGAGGGAATCCGGCAGGCTGCCGCTCGCCAGGTGCACGATCAGCTGCGAGCCCGAGATGCGCCTGAGCAATGCGGACGTGGAATCGAGCGCCACCACCCTGCCTGCCTTGAGCATGGCGATGCGGTTGCACAGGGCCTGCGCCTCTTCCAGGTAATGCGTGGTGAGGACGATGGTATGGCCTTCGCGGTTGAGGCGGGAAATGAATTTCCACAGAGTCTGGCGCAACTCCACATCGACGCCCGCGGTCGGCTCATCGAGTACGATCACCGGCGGACGGTGCACCAAGGCCTGGGCCACCAGCACGCGCCGCTTCATGCCGCCGGACAGCGCGCGGGTGTTGGTGTCGGCCTTGTTGGTCAGGTCCAGGTTGGCCATCACTTCGTCGATCCAGTCGTCGTTCTTCTTCAGGCCGAAATAGCCGGACTGCATGCGCAGCGTTTCGCGCACCGTGAAGAACGGATCGAACACCAGTTCCTGCGGCACCACCCCGAGCCGCTTGCGGGCTTCGCGGTAGTCCTTGACGACATCA
Source organism: Noviherbaspirillum album (assembly GCF_035916955.1). Taxonomy (NCBI): domain Bacteria; kingdom Pseudomonadati; phylum Pseudomonadota; class Betaproteobacteria; order Burkholderiales; family Oxalobacteraceae; genus Noviherbaspirillum; species Noviherbaspirillum album. Next base: position 44,453 of record NZ_JAWIIV010000019.1, read on the forward strand.
TGGCCATGGATTGATACCGTGCCGGAATCGGCGCGGTTGAGGCCGGCGATGATGGAGATCAGGGTTGTCTTTCCCGCACCGTTCGGGCCCAGCAGGCCGAAGAATTCTCCCGGTTCGATGGACAGGGAAACGCCGCCAAGCGCCTGAAGGGACTTGTAGCGTTTTTCGACATTGACGATTTGAAGAGCTGCAGCCATGGCGGCTAGGTCACTTTATCGGGAGGGCCCGCTTGCGCGCTCGGCGACGCAAGCTTTGGCGGAACCCTTGATTATATTGGATTTCCGGTCAGGAAGCCGGAACAGGGACGGATCGACGGGTCGGCGGGCGGACCGTCAATGATGGGCGAGATCGCCTTGATGTTCGCCGGCGCGGGCGACGGAAACAAGCTCGTCGACGCCGTACAGCGTGATCAGGCTTTTCAGGCTGGCGGTGGGATTGCGGAAGGCAAGCGGCTTGCCGGCACGCTGCGCGGCGCGCTGCCATGCCAGCATGGTGGCCACCGCGGCCGAATCGACCACGGACAGGCCGCCCAGGTCGATCTCGGTCTGGCCTTCGGCGATCGCGCGCAAACCGGCTTCAAGCACGGTCTGCGCGTTATTGACGGTCAGCGTCGGGGTAGGCTGATACATGGATGGATTGGATGGATCGGTATCGGAATCAGGACTTGGCGGTTTTCGCGGCGCTTGCGGCAAGGCGCTTGTTCCTGTCCGACAGCGTCTTGATCAGGCCGTCGATGCCGCCCTTGTTGATTTCGGAGGCGAAGTTGCCTTTGTAAGTCTCGACCAGCCAGGCGCCGAGCACGTTCACATCATAGATCTTCCAGCCGCTCGGCGATTTTTCGAGGCGGTAGTTCAGCTGGATCGGATCGCCGCCGCGCGGCTGCAGGACTTGGGAACGGACCTCGACTTCGGTATCGGCCGCGTCGGCGCGCAGTGGCTTGAACTCGAGCTTCTGATCCTTGACCTGGGAAATGGCGCCGGAATAAGTATAGATCAGCAGCGAACGGAACTCGTTGGTCAACTGCTTCTGCTGTTCCGGCGTGGCTTCGCGCCAGAAACGGCCGGCTGCCAGCGCGGTCATGCGCTGAAAGTCGACGTGGGGAAGAATCTTGGATTCCACCAGGTCGAGCACTTTTTTCTGGTTTCCGCCCTGAATATCCTTGTCGCTCTTGGCGGTTTCAAGGACTTCTTGGCTGATGCGCTTGACCAGCGCGTCGGGCGCCTCCTGGGCCGAGGCAGCCGGCGCAAAGCCGAGCGTACCGATCGTCAGGCTGGCGATGGCAAATAAAGTCTTAAGCAGTTTCATAAATTCCTGAATGAATTAGACAATTAGCAGCAATGCAATTGGCAGTAGAGCAATTGGAAATTGATCATCGGTATTCGGCGGCGCGAACGCCGCGCCGCAATTCGGGAAACGCACGACAGGCCGGATAGGCATACCAACCAACCGTATTATTGTTTTGTTTCCGCGACGGGCATGGTGCCCGCACCCTCATTTTTTTCCAGTTTGACAACCGGTCCGGTAGCCGGTTCCGACGCGGAGGCAGGCAAATTCTTGCCTGCGGATTCGTCGATGGCCTCGGTCGGGCCGACATCATGTTCGTATTTCGAGCTTGGAGCATCGCCGTCGTACACCTTGCTCTGCCTGCGCTGCAGGTAAGCATCCCGCACGAATACATAACGATCGAGCGCCGCTTCTTCGACCAGATTGGAAGCATCGAGAACGCTCGCGCGCAAGTCCACCAAGCGAACGATGGAGCCGGCATTGCGCCAGCGCACCGGATCGTAATAACTCCAGAGATCGGCACCCATGTCCACCGGCATTGCAGCGGTATCGCGCAGCGTGGAAGATCCGAAGATGGGTAGCACGACATAGGGACCGGACTTGACGCCCCATTTGCCGAGCGTCTGGCCGAAATCTTCCCTGTGCTTGGTCAGGCCGGCTTCGGAGCCGATATCGAGTACGCCGGCGAAACCGAAAGTGGAGTTGACGGCAACCCGCATGACATCGGAAAAACCGTCCTCTACCTTGCCCTGAAGGAAATTGTTGATTGCAGTCCAGACGTCGCCGAGATTGCCGAAGAAATTGCCGACACCGATCTGCACGAATTGCGGCACCACATTGCTGTACACCTCGGCCGCCGGCTTGACAGCCACCTGATCCACCTTGTCATTAAACGTGAACATGGCCCGGTTGAAACCTTCAAACGGATCCTGGGGGTTGGTGGTCGCGCAGCCGGATAAGACGAGTGCCATGGCAACCAGGCTTGTTTTTATTGATAGTGCGGCCTTCATTGTCATTCGCCTTCCTTTCCTTCCGCCGCCTTGCTATAGAGAAACTGACTGATCAGGTTTTCCAGCACCACCGCGGATTGTGTCATTTTGATACGGTCGCCGGCTGCCAGGTTGTTGGTATCCCCGCCTGGCTCCAGACCGATATATTGTTCGCCAAGCAAGCCGGATGTCAGGATTTTGGCTGAACTGTCCTTGGGAAACTTGTAAGTGCTTTCCAGGCTTAGTGTTACGTGGGCCTGGAAAGTCTTGTCGTCGAATCGGATATCGGCCACCCGCCCCACCACCACGCCGGCACTCTTGACCGGCGCGCGCGGCTTGAGGCCGCCGATATTGTCGAACCGGGTTACAACCGTATAGGTGGGAGCAAATGAGATGGAGCTCATGTTTCCGGCCTTCAATGCCAGAAACACAAGCGCCGCCGCACCCAACAAGACAAAAATGCCGACCCAGAGGTCCAATGATTTACGTTGCATGACTACATACTCACACTATAGGCTGCAAAACCACTTGTATGGTTTCGCGTCAATAAAAATGTTCTTTGTCTTCTCGCCGACTTCCCCAGTTGGCGAAGTTGACGTCGTTGCCTGCCGCGGTTTCGGAAATCCGATATTCAATCGAACATGAGGGCGGTGAGCAGGAAGTCCAGCCACAGCACGGTCAGGGACGCGATGACCACGGTGCGCGTCGTCGCACGCGCCACCCCTTCCGGCGTCGGTTTGGCTTCATAGCCCTGGAACAATGCAACAAACGTTACCGCAAAACCGAACACCACGCTTTTGATCACGCCATTGGCGATGTCTTTCCAGATATCGACGCCAGCCTGCATCTGCGACCAGAACGCGCCTTCATCGACGCCGATCATCTGTACGCCGACAATATAGCCGCCCAGAATGCCGACGGCGCTGAAGATCGCCGCCAGGATCGGCATCGCAATGACCCCTGCCCAGAAGCGCGGCGCGACCACGCGCTCCATCGGATTCACCGCCATCATTTCCATCGCCGACAATTGCTCGCCGGCTTTCATCAACCCGATTTCGGCGGTCAGCGAAGTGCCGGCGCGTCCGGCGAACAGCAGGGCCGTCACTACCGGCCCCAGTTCGCGCGTCAGCGACAGCGCCACCAGCAAGCCCAGCGCCTGTTCCGAACCGTAGCGGTTCAGGGTGTAATACCCCTGCAGCCCGAGCACGAAACCGACGAACAGGCCGGATACCGCGATGATCACCAGCGAGTAATTGCCGATGAAATGAATCTGGTCCGTGATCAGCCTCGGGCGCCGCCACAAGCCCGCCGATGCCAGCAGCACGGAAAAGAAGGAGCGCGTCGCGAAGCCGACATTGGAAATCGATTCCCGTACCCAGCGGCCGACAGCCGATACCGCATTGACTATCATCGGCGGTCTCCCAATTGCAGATCTTCCGCCAGCGAGCGGCCAGGGTAATGGAAAGGCACCGGGCCATCCGCCTGGGCATGCACGAACTGCCTTACATATGGGTCGTCCGAAGAGCGCATCTGTTCCGGCGTGCCGTGCGCGACGATTTTTCCCTGCGACAGGAAGTAGACGTGGTCTGCGATGTTGAAGGTTTCATGCACGTCGTGCGATACCACGATCGAAGTCGAGCCCAGCGCATCGTTGAGGCGGCGGACCAGGTTGGCGGTCACGCCCATCGAGATCGGATCGAGCCCGGCGAAGGGTTCGTCGTACATGATCAGCTGCGGATCGAGCGCAACTGCCCGCGCCAGCGCCACCCGGCGCGCCATGCCGCCGGAAATCTCGGAAGGCTTGAGCTGCGCCGCGTTGCGCAGGCCGACCGCATGCAGCTTCATCAGGACCAGGTCGCGGATCATGTCTTCCGGCAGGCGGGTATGCTCGCGCAGCGGGAAGGCGACATTTTCGAAGACCGACAGATCGGTGAACAGCGCGCCGTGCTGGAACAGCATGCCCATCTTGCGGCGCTGCTGATAGAGCGCCTTGCTGTTGCGCGGGTCGATGGCCTCGCCGGCGACGGCAACCGTGCCGCGCTGCTGGGAAATCTGCCCGCCGATCAGGCGCAGGATCGTGGTTTTGCCCGAGCCGGAGCCGCCCATGACGGCGACCACCTTCCCCCGGGGGAAATCCATATGCAGTCCGGAGAGGATAGTTCGCGGTCCATAGGCAAAATGCAGATCGCGGATTTCGACAAGATTAGGCACAGCGGAATTTTTTTACGCAAAGGTGCGATTGTAGTGCAGAAATGGCAATCGCACTTTTGGCTTAACCCAAGCACGGCTGAAAAACCAACAAAAAAGCCTGCCAAATCGTGCGATCTGGCAGGCTTCTTGCAATAAAAACAGCTTATCGCGGCAGGACCGACGAGCCCATCAAGTATTCGTCGACGGCGCGCGCGCACTGGCGGCCTTCGCGGATCGCCCAGACCACCAGCGACTGGCCGCGGCGCATGTCGCCCGCGGCGAAGACCTTGTCGACCGAAGTCTTGTAGCAGTTGTCGCCGTCGGTCGTGGCCTTGGCATTGCCGCGGCTGTCCTTGTCGACGCCAAAGGCATCCAGCACCTGCTGCACCGGCGAGACGAAGCCCATGGCCAGCAGCACCAGGTCGGCTTTGAGCTCGAACTCGGAATTCGGCACTTCCTGCATCTTGCCGTCCTTCCATTCGACGCGGGCAGCGATCAGCTTCTCGACCTTGCCGTTCTTGCCTTCCAGACGCTTGGTGGCCACCGCCCAGTCGCGCTCGCAACCTTCTTCGTGCGACGAGGAGGTGCGCAGCTTGGTCGGCCAGTACGGCCAGACCAGCGGCTTGTTTTCCTCTTCGGGAGGCTGGGGCAGCAATTCGAACTGCACCACCGAAGCGGCGCCGTGGCGGTTGGAGGTGCCGACGCAGTCGGAACCGGTATCGCCGCCGCCGATCACGACCACATGCTTGCCGGTCGCCATGATCTGGTCCTTGACCTTGTCGCCCGCATTGACCTTGTTCTGCAGCGGCAGGAATTCCATCGCGAAGTGGACGCCCTTGAGCTCGCGGCCGGGAACCGGCAGGTCGCGCGGGTTTTCCGCGCCGCCAGTGATCACGACCGCATCGAAATCCTTCTTCAGCTGGTCGGGGGAAATGGTTTCCTTGGCCCAGTTGTAGACATTGGAAGGAAAGTCCTTGCCGACGAAGACGCCGGTGCGGAAAGTCACGCCTTCGGCCTTCATCTGCTCGACGCGACGGTCGATGTGCGACTTTTCCATTTTGAAGTCGGGGATGCCATAGCGCAGCAGGCCGCCGATGCGGTCGTTCTTTTCGAACAGGGTCACGTCATGGCCGGCGCGCGCCAGCTGCTGGGCGGCTGCCATGCCGGCGGGACCGCCGCCGACAACCGCGACCTTCTTGCCGGTCTTGGTGCTCGGGATCTGCGGCACGACCCAGCCGTTTTCCCAGCCCTTGTCGATGATGAAATGCTCAATCGACTTGATGCCAACCGGATCATTGTTGATGCCGAGCGTGCAGGCGGCCTCGCAGGGCGCCGGGCAGATGCGGCCGGTGAATTCCGGGAAGTTGTTGGTGGAGTGCAGGTTGTCCAGCGCTTCCTTGTAATTGCCGTGGTAAACCAGGTCATTCCAGTCGGGAATGATGTTGTTGACCGGACAGCCGTTGTTGCAGAACGGGATGCCGCAATCCATGCAGCGCGCGCCCTGTACCTTGGCTTCGGCGTCGCTCAGATGAACGACGAATTCCTTGTAATGCTTCTTGCGTGCGACGGGGGCTTCGCTTGCTTCCTGCAAGCGCTGGAATTCCAGAAAACCGGTGACTTTTCCCATGATGTTCCTTGAGTGTTTTTTCTTGTCTCCCTGGCGCTCCCGCGATTGGCGGGGCGCTTCGGGCCGGGAAGCGTCTGCCGTCATTCAGAGTTGAGACGACAGACATTCCTCTACCTAACCTCCTCCGCCAGGGAGAAGGGACAAAACAGCAAATATGTTGATTACGCTGCGACCTTTTCCTTCGCCTGGGCGGCGGCATGCATTTCGCCCAACGCCCGCTTGTAGTCGGTCGGGAAGACCTTGACGAACTTGTTGCGAGCATTGGCCCAGTCATCGAGCAGGTTGCGCGCGCGCGTGCTGCCGGTGTACTTGAAGTGGCGTTCGATCAGGCCCTTCAGGATCGCCTCGTCGGCCTGCTTTTCGCCGCCGCGGGTGGCGGCATGCCAGACCGACTTGTCGATCTTGGCTTCCTGGTCGGCGGCGGACAGCACCGGATCCAGTGCGACCATCGACATGTTGCACTTCTTGGCGAACTCGCCGTCCGGGTCATAGACGTAGGCCACGCCGCCCGACATGCCGGCAGCGAAGTTGCGGCCGGTTGCGCCCAGCACGACCACGGTGCCGCCGGTCATGTATTCGCAGCCATGGTCGCCGGTGCCTTCGACGACGGTGACGGCGCCGGAGTTGCGCACCGCGAAACGCTCGCCGGCCACGCCGTTGAAGAAAGCTTCGCCGGCGATGGCGCCGTACAGCACGGTGTTGCCGACGATGATGTTGTCGACAGCCCAGCCGCGGAACTCGGTGTTCGGACGCACGATGATGCGGCCGCCCGACAAGCCCTTGCCGACATAGTCGTTGCCTTCGCCGACCAGGTCGAGCGTGATGCCGTGCGCCAGGAATGCCCCCGCGGACTGGCCGGCGGTGCCTTGCAGCTGGATATGGATGGTGTCGTCCGGCAGGCCTTCGTGGCCGTAGCGCTTGGCGACCTCGCCCGACAGCATGGTGCCGACGGTGCGGTTGCGGTTGCGGACCGGCGAAATGAAGGACACTTTCTCGCCCTTTTCCAATGCTGCCTTCGCCTGCGCGATCAGTTTATGGTCGAGCGCGTTCTCGAGACCGTGATCCTGCTCCTCGACCTGGTAGCGCGGCTCGGAGGCCGGTACTTCGGGCTGGTAGAAGATCCGGCTGAAGTCCAGGCCCTTGGCCTTCCAGTGGGCGACGGCCTTCGACTTGTCGAGCAGGTCGGCGCGGCCGATCAGCTCATTGAAGCTGCGCACGCCCAGCTGCGCCATGATCTGGCGGGCTTCCTCGGCGACGAAGAAGAAGTAGTTGACCACGTGTTCCGGCTTGCCCTGGAACTTGGCGCGCAGCACCGGATCCTGGGTCGCAACGCCGACCGGGCAGGTATTGAGGTGGCACTTGCGCATCATGATGCAGCCTTCGACGACCAGCGGCGCGGTGGCGAAGCCGAATTCGTCGGCGCCGAGCAGCGCGCCGATGACGACGTCGCGGCCGGTCTTGATCTGGCCGTCGGTCTGCACGCGGATGCGGCTGCGCAGGCGGTTGAGCACCAGGGTCTGCTGGGTTTCGGCCAGGCCGAGCTCCCACGGCGAACCGGCATGCTTGACCGAGGACAGCGGCGACGCGCCGGTGCCGCCGTCATGGCCGGCGATCACGACATGGTCGGCCTTGGCCTTGGCGACGCCGGCGGCAATCGTGCCGACGCCGACTTCGGACACCAGCTTGACCGAGATCGATGCCTTCGGATTGGCGTTCTTCAGGTCATGGATCAGCTGCGCCAGGTCTTCGATCGAGTAGATGTCATGGTGCGGCGGCGGCGAGATCAGGCCGACGCCCGGCACCGAGAAGCGCAGCTTGGCGATGTACTCGGAGACCTTGTGGCCCGGCAGCTGGCCGCCTTCGCCCGGCTTCGCGCCCTGCGCCATCTTGATCTGGATCTGATCGGCGGATGTCAGGTATTCGGTGGTGACGCCGAAACGGCCCGATGCCACCTGCTTGATCTTGGAACGCAGCGAATCGCCGGCCATCAGCGGCAGGTCGACTTCGACGCGGTCCTTGCCGATCACGGAAGCGAGCGTCTCGCCCTTCTTGATCGGGATGCCCTTCAATTCCATGCGATAGCGGTTCTCGTCCTCGCCGCCTTCGCCGGTGTTGGACTTACCGCCGATACGGTTCATCGCGATGGCCAGCGTGGCGTGCGCTTCGGTCGAGATCGAGCCTAGCGACATCGCGCCGGTGGCGAAACGCTTGACGATTTCCTTCGCCGGTTCGACTTCATCCAGCGGGATGGCTTTCGACGGATCGATCTTGAATTCGAACAGGCCGCGCAAGGTCATGTGGCGCTTGGACTGATCGTTGATGATCTGCGCGTATTCCTTGTAGGTGTTGAAATTGTTCGAGCGGGTCGAGTGCTGCAGCTTGGCGATCGCGTCCGGCGTCCACATGTGGTCTTCGCCGCGCACGCGGAATGCATATTCGCCGCCGGCGTCGAGCGCGTTGGCCAGCACCGGGTCATTCGAGAATGCCAGCTTGTGCAGGCGCAGCGCTTCCTCGGCCACTTCGAACACGCCGATGCCTTCGACGTTGGACGCGGTGCCCTTGAAGTACTTGTCGACCAGCGCCTTGTTGAGGCCGATGGCTTCGAAGATCTGCGCGCCGCAGTAGGACATGTAGGTCGAGATGCCCATCTTGGACATGACCTTCATCAGGCCCTTGCCGACCGCCTTCTGGAAGTTGTAGATCGCTTTTTCAGGCGACAGCGCACCCGGCAGGCCCTGGGCCATTTCGCACAGGGTATCCATCGCCAGGTATGGGTGGATGGCTTCCGCGCCGTAGCCGGCGAGCAGCGCGAAATGGTGGGTTTCGCGGGCGGAACCGGTTTCCACGACCAGGCCGGTCGAGGTGCGCAGGCCCTTGCTGACCAGGTGCAGGTGGATCGCCGATGTCGCCAGCAGCGCCGGGATCGCAACCTGTTCCGAGTCGAACTTGCGGTCCGAGATGATCAGGATGTTGTGGCCCGACTTGACGGCATCGACGGCTTTCGCGCACAGCGATGCCAGGCGCGCTTCGATGCCTTCCTTGCCCCAGGCGACCGGGTAGCAGATGTTGAGCTCATGCGACTTGAACTTGCCGCCGGTGTGCCGGCTGATGTTGCGCAGCTTGGCGATGTCCGAATAGTCGAGGATGGGCTGCGACACTTCCAGCCGCATCGGCGGGTTGATGTTGTTGGTGTCGAGCAGGTTCGGGCGCGGGCCGATGAAGGACACCAGCGACATGACCATCGCTTCGCGGATCGGATCGATCGGCGGGTTGGTGACCTGTGCGAACAGCTGCTTGAAGTAGTTGTAGAGCGTCTTGTTCTTGTTGGACATGACGGCCAGCGGCGAGTCGTTGCCCATCGAACCGACGGCTTCCTCGCCGGCGGATGCCATCGGCGCCATCAGGAACTTCAGGTCTTCCTGGGTGTAGCCGAACACCTGCTGGCGGTCCAGCAGCGGAATTTCAGCCTTGATCTCGGCCGGCTCGGCGTCGAGTTCGTCGAGCTTGATGCGCACCGAATCGATCCACTGCTTGTACGGCTTGGCGTTGGCGTAGGTGTCCTTCAGTTCCTTGTCGTCGATGATGCGGCCGGCGTCGAGGTCAATCAGGAACATCTTGCCTGGCTGCAGGCGCCATTTCTTGATGATCTTCGATTCCGGGATCGGCAGCACTCCGGATTCGGACGCCATGACGACGAAGTCGTCATCGGTCTGGATATAGCGGGCAGGACGCAGGCCGTTGCGGTCGAGCGTGCCGCCGATATGGCGGCCGTCGGTGAAGGCCATTGCGGCCGGGCCGTCCCACGGCTCCATCATCGCGGCATGGTATTCATAGAAGGCGCGGCGGTTGTCGTCCATCAATGTGTGGTTTTCCCAGGCTTCCGGGATCATCATCATCATTGCCTGGGCCAGCGGATAGCCTGCCATCAGCAGCAGTTCGAGCGCGTTGTCGAAGCAGGCGGTGTCGGACTGGCCTTCGTAGATCAGCGGGAACAGCTTCTTCAGGTCGTCGCCCAGCACCGCGGACTTCATCACGCCTTCGCGCGCGCGCATCCAGTTGAAGTTGCCCTTGACGGTGTTGATCTCGCCGTTGTGGGCGATCAGGCGGTAGGGGTGGGCCAGCGGCCACTCGGGGAAGGTGTTGGTCGAGAAACGCTGGTGAACCAGGGCCAGCGCGGACACGCAGCGCGCATCCTGCAGGTCCTTGTAGTAGACACCGACCTGGTCGGCCAGCAGCAGGCCCTTGTATACAACGGTGCGCGCCGACATCGAAGGCACGAAGAATTCCTTGCCGTGGATCAGGTTGAGCGCCTGGATCGCGTGGCCGGACGATTTGCGGATGACGTACAGCTTGCGCTCGAGGGCATCGGTCACCATGATGTCGGCGCCGCGGCCGATGAAGATCTGGCGGATCACCGGTTCCTTGGCGCGCACGGTGGGCGACATCGGCATATCGAAATCGACCGGCACATCGCGCCAGCCGAGGACGACCTGGCCTTCGGCGGTGACGGCGCGCTCGATTTCCTGTTCACAAGCGATGCGGGAAGCATTTTCCTTGGGCAGGAAGACCATGCCGACGCCATATTCGCCGGGAGGGGGCAGCGCAACGCCCTGCTTCGCCATTTCTTCGCGGTAATACTGGTCGGGAATCTGGATCAGAATGCCCGCGCCATCGCCCATCAGCGGATCGGCGCCGACGGCGCCCCTGTGGTCAAGATTTTTCAGGATGAGCAGACCCTGCTCGACGATGGAATGGCTTTTCTTGCCCTTGATATGAGCGATGAAACCGACGCCGCAGGCATCATGTTCATTGGACGGATCGTATAGACCTTGCGCTTGCATAAAGAATTCTCCGCGACTTTTGGGTATTGAAGCAGAAGGATAGTGCAGCGCAATAGATAGATCAAATGAAATAAAATGGGGTCGGAGTCAAATTAACCATTTCACTGGATTTGCACCAAAATAAATAGGGACAGAGTGAAAACGGCCGGTTTTTGGGCGCTAAGTCATTGTCTTGATGACAGTTTTTGAGTGATGTCTAGGCCGGTTCGGTCTCGGCCTTGGGTTTGGCCGGCCTTCCCCTGCGGGCTGGACTGACCCTGCGGCTTGCCTGCTTGGCAAGCATGTTCAGGAATTTTTCCGAGCCCAGCGGCCAGCCCTTGGCGATTGCCGTTTCCAGCGCAAGCCACTGGCTTTCGCTCAAGCCTTGATCGATCAGGTTGCGGTAAGCGGCTTCGCGGTCGAACGGCGTGTTGCCCAACGCCCAGAAAAGCGGATGGTCATGGATAAGAGGATCCGAGCGCATCCCCAAGTGATGGGCATGGCTGGACCAGGGGTAATCGACCGGACTGCCCACGAGGCCAAGCCTGACCGGGCTCAGCTCGATGTACTGGCTGCAGGTCAGGAAATAGTTTTCCGAATCGATGACGGTTGCCTTGTAACGGCCCTGCCAGAGCGTACCGGCGCGCTGGTATTTCGCATTGAAATAAGGGACATAGTGCCTGCCCACCCATTGCATCATGCGCGCCAGGCCGGTGCTGTCGGATGGCGAAGCCAGCAGCTGCAGCTGCGACGGCAGCAGCGCATAGGCATGCACCGCCACCTTGAAGTGCCGCGCCGCTTCGCGCAGCCAGCCGAGGAATTGCGTGTGATCCGCGGCGTCGCGGAAAACCGGCTGGCCGTCGATGCCGTTCTGCAGGATGTGATGCGGCTGATTAGGGACAACGAGACGCGGAAGTCGTGCCATGGTGATCGGTCGTTGGGCCATGCGGATGCGGCCGGTGGGCGCATTTTATCGCACCAGGTCAGGACACTTCTTTCCAGCCGTCGCCGGCCCGCTGGAAGCGGTACGCCGGATTTGCCGAGAATTCCCGTTTTTCCTCATCGAAGCGGCACAGCGTGATGTCGACTTCGATGTCATCGCCGTGAGCCCGGGTTTCGATGAAATTGAAGGAGTTGGGGGCGCCCGGGCGGGTGCGGTGCGAGGTCGCCGTGCCTGCCCCGCTCAGGATGAAATGCCTCCCCAGGCCCGGAAAGCTGTCGCGGGTGGTTGCAATGTAGGGCACGTGGACATGGCCGCTCAGCACCAGATCGAAACCGTGCGTGGAAAACTGTCCGGCGGCGGCCTCCGCATCGATCAGACGCTCGTGCGCATCCTGCATCCAGGCCGTGTGCAAGGGCTGATGCACGCAGGCGATGCGAATGCCGGTGCTCGCCGCCTGCGGTGCCTCCTTCAGCATCCGGCTGAAGTGATCCGGCGACAGCTTGCCGCGGGTATGCCGCAGCGGACTGGTGCTGTTGAATCCGAAGACGGCGACGTCATTGCCGAACCAGGTACCGCTCTGGCGTCCGAGCGCAGCGCAATAATTGCGGTAGGGGAAGAATCCGCGGGCCAGCAGATCGTACAGTGGAATGTCATGATTTCCCGGAATGGCCAGCAGGGCCGGCACCGGCAGCGAGGCGAAGAACTGCCGGGCGGCTTCAAACTCGCCGCGCCGGGCACGCTGGGTAATGTCGCCGGATACGATGACCAGGTCCGGCCTGCGTGCGGCCACGGTCTCGCGCAGGGCATTGATGACCGCCGGCACTTCGGTGCCGAAGTGGGTATCGGACAAGTGGACGATCAGGGTCATGCGGCAGTCCTGGCGGGCACGATGACTTGCAGCGATTCCCGGGCGACGCGAAACGACAGCGGCGTGCGGCACTTGACGATTTCCCCGTCCACGACCACATCGACGGCCTTGCGGCGGCTTTCCACGTCGAAGCGGTCGGTGCAGAAGGTTTCCAGATTGGAGTCGCTGGCCAGATTGCGCATCGCCCCGCGCAGGATCAGCCGGCACATGTCCAGCCTGGTGGTCGGCCGCATCACGAATACGGCCATGCCGTCTTCCGGCGTCTGCTGCGCGAATTCCCTGTCGATGTGCGCCAGCTGCATCAGGTTATTGGTGACAAATACCATGGAGGTTTTCCGTACCAGCGACTCCTTTTTGACATGCAGGGCAATGGCAAAGGGCTTCTGGCCGCGCAGCAGTGAAACCAGCGCGGCGAGTACCGCCACGATGCGGAAACGGCCGAATTTCGATTTCACTTCTTCCCGATGCCGGATCAGCTTGCTGTATAGCCCAAAGCTTGCGTTGTTCAGGAAGATGCGGTCATTGATGTAGCCGACGGAAACACGTTCGATCCTGCCCTCAAGCAAGACACGGGCCGCTTCCGCCGCATCCGTGGGTATGGACAGGTCGCGCGCGAAATAGTTGAAGGTACCGGCCGGAATGATTCCCATCTTGACATCATGCTCGCAGCAAAGCGCCGCCACGGTATTGATTGTGCCGTCGCCCCCAGCCGCGACGACGATGCCGTCGTTGTCCTTCGCCTCCCGTACGGCTTGTCGCGCAGCGGCGAGGAATTCCTTCCCCGGCGTCATTGCAAGCACCCGGAACGACGCTCCGGCACCGGCGAGCGCATCCGCTACTTCCTTGCGGAAAGCCTCGGCGTTCGTGTCGCCTGCGTGCGCATTGAGAAGGACGGTAATGGCGGAATTCGGAGAAATGTGCGCTTGCGGAGATGTTGAGCCAGTCATGCCTGTACGCTTGCGCGGGCGGAGTGGTTGAAGTTGCAATAGCTTGGCGCGCATGCGTTCCTCCCGCATTGATTCTTCTCAGGAAGAAGATGCAGGCTCAAGCGAAGGTATTTGTGAAGGCGATGACAAGACCGATTCCGCCCGCCCACACCGTCATTACAGAATATTGCGGGTCCACGCCGGCTCGGCTGCACGGCGCCGCTCCAGCCCGCGCACGACCAGCGTGCGCAATTCGTTCAACGGCACCACTTCGGCCTGCTCAATCCTGGCCGGCGGCCTGTCCATGTCCCAATCGCCGTAAATGAAGCCGATCGGCTGCCGGTTCAGCGTGAGAGGCAGCACCGTGAAGCTGCGCACGGTCGGCAAGGCTTCGCGCCACCAGCGCGGCAGCTTGCTGGCGAACGCGGAATTCTGCGCGTTTTCGACGAAAATCATCTTGTCGTTGGCCAGGGCGGCATGGAATACATCCGGCTGGTAGGCATCGCCGAACACGAGCCGCGCAAGCAGGTCCTGCACGCCTTCGCCAAAATAGATTTGCGCCGCATAGCGGGACTTTTCCCGGTCGCGCAGAAAGGCAATGGTCCGACTGAAGGCCAGTCCCTGGTGCACAGTCTCCAGTGCCATGGTGAGCAGCTGCCCTGAAGTGGCCGCCGGCAGCGTGCCGCGCATGTCGGCCACGCCTCGCAAGAGCAGTGCGGCCGCATCGGCCGGTTTGCCGGCCTTCACCGGCTCGGGCTCGGGTTCGGAAACGGGTTCGGCCGCAGGCTGCGGATCCGTGCGGCGGCGCTGGCGCACGACGACGGCGTCTTCGGTGGCCGCCTTCCGCTGCGCGGCATCGAATGCCGACAGCATCTGGGAGGAATCGATGCCGAGCATGTCGGCATAGTCCGCGGCCAGGGCCGCGATCTGTGCGTCGATATCGGCATTGTCGTCGGTGGAAGCCAGCAGGCTGGAGCAGCGTGTCGAGACGGTCGACATCGCCACCAGCCAATCCTTGTGATCGAGCGGCTCATCCGGCTTCCTGGCCGGCATGTCGTGCATGGTTTCGACGACCGTGGCGGGCAGCCCCCAGTGGCGGGCAGCGCGCCGGCCGATTTCGTCCAGACCCAGGCCCAGGACCGCGCGAGCGCCGGTCTCTTCATCGGCGCCAGTGCGGGCGCAGTAGTCGAGGAGCAGCTGCCAGCGGTCGGCCAAGTAGAAGGTGGCCATCATGCGGCCGAGCGAATGCAGCATCGAGCACACCACCGCTTCTTCGGCGTCGCGCGAGCTGGCCGAGGACGCCAGCTGGCGCGCGATATGGCCGGCGAGCACCGACTTCTGCATTTCGGCGCGGGCATTGGCCGAGTTCGAGGAAGCGGCCGACAACCCATCCACCAGTTTCAGGCCCAGGGCCAGATGTCCGATCGCTTCGGTTCCCAGCACCATCACCGCCTTGGACACGGTATTGATGCCCTGCCCGAAGACGGAATACATGGCGCTGTTGGCAAGCCGCAGGACCTTCTGCGTCAGCGCCGGGTCCTGCAGGACCGTGCGCGTCATGTTGAATTCGCGGTCGTCATCGCCGCGCATGGCGCCGAGAATCGCGCTCACGACCTTGGAGAAACCGGGCAGGTCGCCGCGCTGGCGCACGCGCGACCACAGCAGTTCCATCGTTTTGTCGGCATTGACCGGCTCGTGTTGCATGGGTGCATTCATGGAGTCGGTCCCGCTATTGCATGGCCGCAGCCGGCATTGCGGCCGGCATTGCGGCCGGCTTCGGGCTAGCCTGACGAGAGGTCTGCTGCGACTTGAGCAGGGCGATGATGTCATCCGGCAGCAGAGGACGTCCGGTATGGTAGCCCTGGATCAGGCCGCAGCCATGGGCGGCGAGAAATTCGAGCTGCTCCTCGTTTTCCACGCCTTCGGCCACCGTGCTCAGGTTGAGATGGCTGGCCAGGCTCAGTACCACGTTGCAGATGGCGACATCCTTGACCGAGGTCGGCACGTCCTTGATGAATGCGCGGTCGATCTTGAGAGTGGCGATGGGGAAGCGCTTCAGATAGGCCAGCGACGAGTAGCCGGTGCCGAAGTCGTCGATCGCGATGCGAACGTTGCGCGCGGTCATCGCGTGCAGCAGCGCTTCCGCATGCTCGGGGTCGGACATCAGGATGCCTTCGGTGATTTCCAGCAGCAGCTGCTGGCCGTCCAGCCCGGACAAGGCCATCGCTTCGTCCATGATGTCGAGGAACTGATCGTTGCGGAACTGGCGCGGACTGACGTTGACCGAGACATACAGCGGCCGGCCGGCGATTTCCTCGAAACGCTTGATTTGCACGCAGGCGGACTTCAGCGCCCAGGCGCCGAGCAGGTTGATCAGGCCGTTGCTTTCGGCCATCGGGATGAACTGCGACGGCGATACCATGCCCTGCCCCGGCCTGGCCCAGCGCATCAGTGCCTCGAATCCCATGATCTGGCGGCTGCGGGCATCGACGATGGGCTGGTAATGCAGCAGGAATTCGCCGTCGCGCACCGCCTGGAACATTGCCGCCTCCATCGAGACGTCATGTTCCGGCTGGGTGAATTTTTCGTGGTTGTAGATGACGCAGCGCGCCTTGCCGGTTTCCTTGGCGCGGTACATCGCGGTATCGGCATGCGCGAGCAGCTTGACTTCGCTGTCGCCGTGTTCCGGGAACACCGCCACGCCGATCGAGGTGCCGACATACAGCGTATGCCCCTGGATTTCAAAGGGCAGCTGCATGGTGGAGATCATGCGGCGGGCAATGATCTGGATTTCCGCCTCGGAGATGGCGCCGGGCAGCACCGCCACGAACTCGTCGCCGCCGACGCGCGCCAGCGTATCAACGTCGCGCATGGTCTCGGCCAGGCGCGACGCGGCCACCCGCAGCAAGGCATCGCCGACCGGATGGCCGAGCGCGTCGTTGACTTTCTTGAATCCGTCCAGGTCCAGCGCCAGCACGGCAAACCCGCGCCCGGTGCGGCGCGACTGGGCGATGGCCATGCGGATGCGGTCGGACAGCAGCGAACGGTTGGGCAGGCCGGTCAAGGCGTCATGGGTGGCCATGTGGCGCAGCCGCTCCTCGGTGGCCTGCTGGCCGGAGATGTCGCGCCCCACCGCCAGCAGTTCCGGCTGGCCATCGGCGCCGGTGTAGGCAGTGACCTGCAATTCGACCCAGAGCGAGGCCGACAGGGTCTTGAGGCGCACATTGACCTTGCCCGGCTTGCCGGAACCGGTGACCTGGGAAATCACCATGCCGACCACAGGCCGGTCCGCCGGCATCACGAAATCTTCGAGCCGTTGCCCGGCCAGGCTTTCCCCCGGCGACATCAGTTCGCCGGCGCGCTGGCTCGCATGAAGAATCGTGCCCTTGGCATCGAGCCGGAACACCGCATCGCCAGCCGCCTCCATGAGGCTTTCAAGCTGTACCTGTGCGGCAAGTTCGGTCCGGTCGCGGCGCATGGAAAACATGGTTAAACGCTAGTCTTTATAAGAAGCTTTCAATCGACCTTGTCTTCGTCGATAAGGAATCAGCCTTGTTTAGGCCGCTTGTTGCAACATCTTAACAAATTGTAGGCGGGAAATTTCACGTGCCCATAAAAACTTGCAGTAAATATTGCAAAAACTGCGGCAAGTTGATGATTTACAAGAAAAAAGCCCCATTTCGGGGCTTTTGTGGCGAATGCGACAAATTGTTGAAACCGCAGTTTAGAACGGGATATCGTCATCCATGTCGCTGAAGTTGGGCGCCGGACGGCTGGCGCCGCGGGAGGCACCGCCTCCGCTTCCACCGCCGCCATTGCCTGCGTTCGAAGCCGGGCCGCTCTGGCGCGGCGCCGGAGCGCTGCTGCCGTAATCGTCGTCCATCGATGCGCCGCCGCCCATGCCCTGGCGGCTGCCCAGCATCTGCATGGTATCGGCGATGATTTCGGTGGTGTAGCGCTCGACGCCGTCCTTGTCGGTCCACTTGCGGGTCTGCAGGCGGCCCTCGACGTAGATCTGCGAACCCTTCTTGAGGTACTGGCCGGCGATCTCGGCCAGCTTGCGGTAGAAGGTGATCCGGTGCCACTCGGTCAATTCCTTCTTTTCGCCGCTGTTCTTGTCCTTCCAGCTTTCGGTGGTCGCGACCGCGATGTTGGTGACCGCATCGCCATTGGGCATGTAGCGCGTTTCCGGATCGCGCCCCAGGTTGCCGACGATGATGACCTTGTTGACCGATGCCATAAATTTCTCCTCAAGCTGACTGACTCAATAATGATCGTGATTGATCGACATGCAATGCACATGCAAAGCGATAGCGCCGGGTGTCCGCCTCAGGCAGCCTCAGGCACCCTCGCGGGACGAGACCGCTCTGCCGCGGCGCGGCAGGTTCCTCATGCTGGCGGCAATTATAAGCCAGACAACAGTGAGCACCGCACCCACGGCGAACACGGATGAGGCGCCGGCATTCTGCATCAGCCAGCCGCCGAGCGCCCCGCCGCAGAACAGTCCGAGCGCCTGCAGGGTGTTGTAGACGCCCAGCGCCGAGCCCTTGGCCGCCGGCGGTGCGATGCGCGACACCAGGGACGGCTGGCAAGCCTCAAGAATATTGAAAGACACGAAAAACGCCAACAACAATCCGACCAGCAGCGTCCAGTGGGCTCCGCCGTGCGACATGAACAGCCACAGTCCGACCTGCACCAGCAGCATCAGCGCGACCGCGCCGAGGAACACATGCTTCATCATGCCGCGCCGCTCGCCGGCGAAGACCGGCGGCAGCATCAGCGCGAAGGACAGCAGCACTACCGGCAGATAGACCTTCCAGTGCGCGGCCAGGGGCAGGCCCGTGTATTCCACCAGCGCCGCGGGTATCACCACGAACATCGCCATCTGGGTCAGGTGCAGGGCGAACACGCCGTAGTTCAGGCGCATCAGTTCCTTGTCGGCCAGGATCGCGGAAAACGGCACGCGCTCGACCACCGTCATGACCGGCGCTTCAGGCACCACGTACAGCACCACCAGGATGGCAAGGATGGACAGCACGCCGGTCAGCGCGAACAGGCCTCCCATGCCGATCAGGCTGTACATCACCGGCGAGGCAATCAGCGAGAACGCGAAGGTCAGCCCGATGGAACCGCCGACCATCGCCATGGCCTTGGTCCGGTGTTCCTCGCGCGTGGTGTCGGCGATGAAGGCGGTGACCGCGGCGGAAATGGCGCCGGCGCCCTGGATCGCGCGGCCGACGGTGACCCAGAACAGAGTGTCGGCCGCGGCGGCGATGAAAGAACCAATGGCGAAAAGGACAAGCCCGATAATTATTATGCGCTTGCGCCCGTATTTGTCGGAAGCGACCCCATATGGAATCTGTCCGAAGGATTGCGTCAATCCGTAGATGCCCATGGCAAGGCCGACCAGTGCGGCATTGTCACCGCCAGGCAGTGTTTTCGCATGCACGGCAAACACGGGAAGAATGAGGAACATGCCCAGCATGCGCAACGCGAAGATCGAGGCCAATGACAAGCTGGCACGAATTTCGGTCGGGGTCATGCGGGTGCTGATGTCGTCGGCGGGAGAGGTAGCTGACACGGTGCTCACGGCAGGAATCCAGAAGATACGACGGACTTTAAAACCCGCTATAGTAGCAGGTTGACCCGTATAAAGCCCGACAGGCCCAGGGTTGTTGAGGTTTAAACATCGCCCGGCACTAGCTGTGATCAGCCTGCCGCGCGATGGCTTTTTCATGCCCAGCCAACGCATGCAGGCGCAGGTGCGGAATTCCGCAGCGCCACTAGCACCACATCAAGCAAGCCGCTCCTGTCGGGTCGCAGTGCCTTGTTTGTCCGCCGTCTCACTATTGCAGTTCGACAAGTCGTCTGGAACAAGCCCTAACTGGAAAGCAGTTCATGGAAGAAATAAGAATCCGCGGTGCGCGTACGCACAATCTGAAAAACATCAATCTCGAACTCCCCCGCAACAAGCTCATCGTCATCACCGGCCTGTCCGGCTCCGGAAAATCATCGCTCGCTTTCGACACCCTGTATGCGGAGGGCCAGCGCCGCTACGTCGAATCGCTGTCGGCCTATGCGCGCCAGTTCCTGCAGTTGATGGAAAAGCCCGATGTCGACATGATCGAGGGCCTGTCGCCGGCGATTTCGATCGAGCAGAAGGCGACCTCGCACAACCCGCGCTCGACCGTCGGCACCGTCACCGAGATCCACGATTATCTGCGCCTGCTGTATGCGCGGGTCGGAACACCCTACTGCCCCCAGCATCCTGAGAATCCGCTGGCGGCGCAATCGGTGTCGCAGATGGTCGATGCCGTGCTGGCAATGCCGGAAGACACCAAGCTGATGATCCTCGCGCCGGTGGTGGCCAACCGCAAGGGCGAGCATGTGGATCTGTTCGAGCAGATGCAGGCCCACGGCTTCGTGCGCTTCCGCATCCAGAGCGGCACCCACGCCGCGAAGATTTATGAAGTCGACGATCTGCCGAAACTGAAAAAGACAGAGAAGCACACCATCGATGTCGTGATCGACCGCGTCAAGGTCAAGGCCGACATCAAGCAGCGCCTCGCCGAAAGCTTCGAGACCGCGCTGCGGCTGGCCGACGGACGCGCGCTTGCGCTCGAGATGGACGGCGGCAAGGAGCATCTGTATTCGAACAAATTCGCCTGCGTCACCTGCGGCTACTCGCTGCAGGAACTCGAGCCGCGCCTGTTCTCCTTCAACAATCCGATGGGCGCCTGCCCGGAGTGCGACGGCCTCGGCCATATCGAGTTCTTCGACCCGAAGCGCATCGTCGCTTTCCCCAACCTGTCGCTCGCCAGCGGCGCGGTCAAGGGATGGGACCGCCGCAACCAGTTCTATTTCCAGATGCTGTCGAGCCTGGCCGAGCATTTCGGCTTCGATGTCGACACGCCGTTCGAAAAGCTGGCGGCTTCGGCCCAGCAGGTGGTGCTCTACGGTTCCGGCCGGCAGACCGTGCCGTTCACCTATGTGAACGAACGCGGCCGCTCGGTGGTGCGCGAGCATACCTTCGAAGGCGTGGTCAACAACCTGCAGCGCCGCTACCGGGAAACCGATTCGATGGCGGTCAAGGAAGAACTCGCCAAGTTCATCAACCAGAAGGCTTGCCCGGCCTGCGAAGGCGCGCGCCTGCGCGTCGAGGCGCGCAATGTCAAGGTGGGCAACGGCAAGCAGGAGCGCGCGATCTACGAAGTGGCGGCCACACCGCTGCGCGAAACGCTGGAGTTTTTCGAAAAGCTGAAGCTGACCGGCTCCAAGAAGGAAATCGCCGATCGCATCATCAAGGAAATCGTCTCGCGCCTGAAATTCCTGAACAACGTCGGCCTCGATTACCTGTCGCTCGAGCGCAGCGCCGACACGCTGTCCGGCGGCGAGGCGCAGCGCATCCGCCTGGCCTCGCAGATCGGCTCCGGCCTGACCGGCGTGATGTATGTGCTGGACGAGCCGTCGATCGGCCTGCACCAGCGCGACAACGACCGCCTGATCGCGACGCTGCAGCACCTGCGCGACATCGGCAACAGCGTGCTGGTGGTCGAGCATGACGAAGACGCGATCCGCTGCGCCGACTATGTGGTCGACATGGGGATCGGCGCCGGCGTTCATGGCGGCGAGATTATCGCCCGCGGCCCGCTGTCCGACATCCTGAAAAGCAAGAAATCGCTCACCGCGAAATACCTCAACGGCACGCTGGCGATCCACGTGCCGAAAAAGCGCACGCCGTCCGATCCCGAGCGCCAGTTGGTCATCACCGGCGCCACCGGCAACAACCTGAAGAACGTGACGCTGGAACTGCCGGTCGGCCTGCTGACCTGCATCACCGGCGTCTCCGGCTCGGGCAAGTCGACGCTGATCAACGACACCCTGTATCACGCGGCGTCGCGCCACCTGTACGGCTCGCAGGCCGAACCGTCGCCTTACGAATCGATTTCCGGGCTGGAGCATTTCGACAAGGTGATCGCCGTCGACCAGGCGCCGATCGGCCGCACGCCGCGTTCCAATCCGGCCACCTACACCGGCCTCTTCACGCCGATCCGGGACCTGTTCTCCACCGTACCGACCTCCAAGGAGCGCGGCTACTCGGCCGGGCGCTTCTCGTTCAACGTCAAGGGCGGCCGCTGCGAATCCTGCCAGGGCGACGGCGTGCTCAAGGTCGAGATGCACTTCCTGCCGGACGTGTACGTGCCTTGCGACGTCTGCCATGGCAAGCGCTACAACCGCGAAACCCTGGAAGTGCAGTACAAAGGCAAGAGCATCCATGAAGTGCTGGAGATGACGGTCGAGGAAGCGCATGAATTCTTCAAGCCGGTGCCGGTGGTGGCGCGCAAGCTGCAGACCCTGCTCGACGTCGGCCTCGGCTACATCCGCCTCGGCCAGAGCGCGACCACGCTCTCTGGCGGCGAGGCCCAGCGCGTGAAGCTGTCGCTGGAACTGTCCAAGCGCGACACCGGTCGCACGCTCTATATTCTGGACGAGCCGACCACCGGCCTGCACTTCCACGACATCGACCTGCTGCTGAAGGTGATCCACCGCCTGCGCGACCAGGGCAATACCGTCGTGATCATCGAGCACAATCTCGACGTGATCAAGACAGCCGACTGGGTCGTCGACCTGGGGCCGGAGGGCGGCGCCGGCGGCGGGCAGATCATCGCCAGCGGCACGCCGGAAAACGTGGCGAAGACGCCTGCCAGCTTCACCGGCAAGTATCTGGCTCCGATGCTGAAGAAGAAATGACGGCGAGGCATCTGCGCATCAGCGGCCTGGTCCAGGGCGTCGGCTACCGGGCTTCGTTCGCCATGCAGGCGCGCGAGCTCGGGCTGTCGGGCTGGGTGCGCAACCGGGTCGACGGTTCGGTGGAGGCGGCCGTGCGCGGCGCGCCCGAGGCGGTCGAGCAGATGGTCGCGTGGTCGCGGCGCGGTCCGCCGGGTGCGCGGGTGAGCGATGTTGTGATTACGTCCATCGATGATGCCGCGCTGCCTGGCGACGGCTTCGAGGTGCTGGCGACGCAATAGTCTTGGAGAAGTATGGGTAGTGCAGGCTTCCGTGCCTGCACAAAGTGGTTGTTGTCTGGAGATGGTTGGGACGTTGGCTTCTCCGTGAAGACTTGCTTTGCCGGGACTGGCCCCGGCGGGCCACCTACTTCTTTGTGTCGACAAAGAAGTAGGCAAGAAAACGACCCCGCTGCCGTCGCCCCTTCGGGGTTCCCAAAAGAGCGCAGCACCAGGCGGGAAGCGCGGAAACTCGCCTTCGGCTCAGACAGTCCGCGCTTCTTATCCGCCTGGCACTTCACTCTTTTGGCGTCGTCAGAAGGGGGATTCACAGCCTCTTTGATTCGACTTGGTCGGGCTTATCGTCCGTAAGACCCTTGCTGTCTCAGCATGCAGGCATTGCAGCACCTATCGCCAAAACGATTCGAAACCAGACTGGCCAACTCAATACGAAGAGGCTGTGAATTTTCCCCTTCTGACGACGCCAAAAGTATCTGAGGCAAAGTGGACAAGAGGCGCAGATGTCCGAGCCGAAGGCGAGTTTCTGCGCCTCCCGCTTTGCCTCAGATACTTTTGGGAACCCTGAAGGGCGGCGGCAGCGGGGTCGCACCTCGGCGGCCCCCTTTCTTTGCTTACTTTCTTTGGCGAAGCAAAGAAAGTAAGTGGCCCGCCGGGGCCAGTCCCGGCAAAGCAAGCTTCCACAGAGAGCACAACGTTCAAGCATTCTCCGAGCAAAAGTCCTTTGTGCAGGTGCGGAGGCCGGCACTATCCTTACCAACCTCAGCCCGAAGCAGCCGGCAACCCCATCCACAACCCCACCGGCACAAAAGCCAGCGCAGCCACATTCCCCAGCAACACGATCGAAGCCACCTTGTCAGGCTCCTGCTTGTACTGCTCCGCCACCATGAAGCAGAACACGGCAGGCGGCAATGCCGCGAACAAATACATCTGGCCGCGCTGCATGTCGTTCATCGACAGCACCTGGTCCAGCAGCCATGCGACGATCAATCCGCTCACCGGGCACACGATGGCCCCGACCAGACCGATATGCCAGCTCTTGAAATTGATATCGAGCATGCGCACGCCGAGCGCGAACAGCATGATGGGAATGCAGGCATCGCCCAGCATCTTCAGGGCGGTCATCAGCGGCGCCGGCAGGGAAATGCGAAAGATCGCGAACAGCATGCCGACGGCCATGGCAAGCATCATCGGACTGAGCAGGAATTTCCAGAACGGCGTGCGCTGGTTGCGGCCGCTTTCGATGATCTTGATGCCGACCGAGAAATAGATCAGGTTACAGGCCATGAACAGGGCCACGGCGGCGGCCAGTCCGGCATTGCCGAATGCCAGCGCGGCAAGCGGCAGGCCCATGTTGCCGCAGTTGTTGTACATCATCGGCGGCACGAAGGTGCGCGCGTCGTAACCGAGCAGGCGTGCCACCGGCCATGCGATCAAGCCGGACCCCAGCGAGATGATGACGCCGGCAAGTATCAGCAGTCCGCTGCGCGCCAGGTCGAAATCCTTTGCCGCCAGCGCGCTGAAGATCAGCAGCGGACAGAGCACATCCATGCTGACGCGGTTCACCGACAGCATGTCCGCCCGGACACGTTCGCCGCGCAGGCGGGCATAGCCGTAGCCGACCGCGATGATGATGAAGACCGGCAGTATGATGCCGAGAATGCGCTCTAGCACTTGCACTTGCATGAAAAACCTTCGATGACGCGAATACCCCAGGCATTGTAGCCAGATATGCGTACCGGTGTTTTTCAGGGGAAATTCGATGGAGGCCGGCAGATCGCATCGCATGCGCGACTGCCGGCGAACAGCGATGAAGGGCTATTTCAGCAAGTGGTCTTCCGCCCTGGCGACGCCATCGGTGGTGCCTCGCAGGACCACGATATCGCCGGCCTGCAGCACGGTGTCCGGCGTGATCTCGATGCGGCTTTTTCCGCGCCGCACGATGGTGACTTCCGCGCCAAGCTCGGCAAGCCTGAGCGCGGCCAGCGACTTGCCGACCGCCCTGGCGCCTTCACCAAGATTGACGGAATGCAGCCGCACATGCAAATGCTCGGCATCGTCGGGCGCATCGCTGGCGCCATGGAAGTAGCCGCGCAGCGACGCATAGCGCTCGTCGCGCGCGGCCTGCACCCGGTGGACCACGCGACGCAATGGAATGCCCAGCATCACCAGAGCATGCGATGCCAGCATCAGGCTGCCTTCGATCGCTTCGGGCACGACTTCGGCCGCGCCCGCTTCGCGCAGTTTGTCGAGATCGCTGTCGTCATGGCTGCGGACGATGACCGGCAGGGCCGGCGCCAGGTCGTGCGCGAAATGCAGGACCTTCAACGCCGACGGCGTGCTGGCGTAGGTGATCACCAGTGCGGCGGCGCGATGGATGCCGGCGGCGACCAGGCTTTCCCGGCGCGCCGCGTCGCCATAGGACACGTTCGCGCCAGCCGCCTGGGCTTCGCGCACGCGGTCCGGGTCAAGGTCGAGCGCATGGTAGGCGATGCCTTCCTCTTCCAGCAGCTTGGCCAGGCTCTGGCCGCTGCGGCCGAAGCCGGCGATCACCACATGCTTCTGGACCGTCATCGTGCGGCTGGCGATCTGGGTCAGCGCCAGCGACTGCATCATCCACTCGTTGGCGGACAGTTTCATGACGATTGCATCCGACTTGTCGATGATGAAAGGCGCGACCAGCATCGACAGCACCATGGAAGCCAGGATCAGCTGAATGATGAGCGGGTCCATCAGCTGCAGCCCGCCGGCCTGGTTGAGCAGCACGAAACCGAACTCGCCCGCCTGCGCCAGTCCCAGGCCGGTGCGCAGCGCGACGCCGGTGGAGACGCCGGTGAGCTTGGCCAGCGCCGCGATCAGGGCAAATTTCAGCAGCACCGGTCCGGTCAGCAGCAGCAGCACCAGCCACCAGTTTTCCAGGACCAGCCGCACATTGAGCAGCATGCCGATGGAAATGAAGAACAGGCCCAGCAGCACGTCTCGGAAGGGCTTGATGTCCTCCTCCACCTGGTGCTTGTATTCGGTCTCGGATATCAGCATGCCGGCGACGAAAGAGCCCAGCGCCAGCGACAGTCCCGCCTTTTCGGTGATCCATGCCGAGCCCAGCGTAATCAGCAGCAGGTTGAGCATGAACAGTTCCTGCGAGCGCCGCTTGACCACGATGCGGAACCAGCCGCGCATGAGCTGCTGGCCGATGACCAGCAGCAGCACCAGCACGATGCCCGCCTTCATTGCCGCCAGCAGCAGGGTCGACATCAGGTCGTCGGTATTGCTGGCCAGCGCGGGCACCAGGATCAGCAGCGGCACCACCGCGAGATCCTGGAACAGCAGGATGCCGAAAATCTGGCGGCCATGCTCGCTTTCCAGTTCGAGCCGCTCGGTGAGCATCTTGGATACGATCGCCGTCGACGACATGGCCAGCGCGCCGCCCAGCGCGAAGGCGGCGCGCCAGCTGATATCGATGACCTGCGGCAGCAGGCGGGCCATGACCCAGCCGAACAGCATGGTCGCGGCGATGGTCAGCAACACCTGGGCCATGCCCAGGCCGAACACGGTACGCCGCATCGCCGACAGCTTGGGCAGCGAAAATTCGAGGCCGATGGAAAACATCAGGAACACCACGCCGAATTCGGCCAGCGTATGCGTCGTGGCGTTTTCGCTGGCCAGGCCGAGGCCGTGCGGGCCGATGACGATACCGACCAGCAAATAACCCAGCATGGGCGGCAGGTGGAGCATGCGGAAGGCGACTACGCCGAGCACCGCGGTGCTGAGCAGAATCAGGGTGAGTTCAAGAGCCGAATGCATTCTTTTTTATCGTTTTTGAAACAAGGTGGTCGGCTACAAGCCGGCAAGAGTTCGCATCGATGCCGAAGCGGCGGCATTGCAATGTCCTGCAAGCTCCTGCAGCTGTCTGGGCGGACTTGCGAAGCCCGGCGGAATCAGGCAAGGCAAACCGGGACAAAGCAGGACAACGCATGTTGCCGATCGTTCAGCGCATGCAAGCCGAAAAAGTTTTGCCCTGCAGGGAGCCGGCTTGAGCCCGCTCAAAACAAAAATTATTGTTTGAACTGGCAGATTTTTTGCTTTGCTAATTCGTTTATACTTCCGGCATGAGTGTAACCGATGCAAAAACCCTGCCGAAAGCTTTTGATGCAGAGACCGCCCGAAGGGCGCTTGCACTGGGCTGCGATACGCTGCAGATCGAAGCCGATGCCTTGCTGGTGTTGAAAGAACGGTTTTCCCGCCCGGGTGATGACAGCTTCATCAACGCGGTCGGCCTGCTGTTGAACTGCTCCGGACGCGTCGTCGTCTCGGGCATCGGCAAGTCGGGCCATATCGCCCGCAAGATCGCGGCCACCCTCGCCTCCACCGGCACGCCGGCGCTCTTCGTCCATGCGGCCGAAGCGCTGCACGGCGATCTCGGCATGATCACGGACAACGATGCGGTCATCGCCATTTCCTATTCCGGCGAGGCGGCCGAGTTCATTTCCATCATCCCCATCATCAAGCGCATGGGCGCCAAGCTGATCGCCATTACCGGCAATCCGCAGTCGCGCCTGGCGCAGCTGGCCGACGTTCATCTCAACGCGCATGTCGACAAGGAAGCCTGCCCCCTCAACCTGGCGCCGACCGCCAGCACGACGGCGACGCTGGCCCTGGGTGATGCGCTTGCGGTGGCGCTGCTCGATGCGCGCGGCTTCCGCGAAGAGGATTTCGCCCGCTCCCATCCCGGCGGCGCGCTGGGACGGCGCCTGCTGACCCACGTACGTGATGTGATGCGCAGCGGCGAGGCGGTGCCCGCGGTGAAGGCCGATGTGCCGCTGCCCACGGCGCTGCTGGAAATCACGAAGAAAGGCATGGCCATGACGGCGATCGTCGACGATCGTCATCATGTGATCGGCATTTTCACCGACGGCGACCTGCGCCGCCTGATCGAGGCAGCCCAGGACCTGAGCAAGCTGAAAATGGCCGATGTCATGCATGCCAATCCGCGCACCATCAATCCCGACCAGCTCGCGGTGGAAGCGGTGGAACTGATGGAACAGCATCGCATCAATCAGTTGCTCGTCGCCAATGCCGACGGCATGCTGGTCGGCGCGCTGCATATCCATGACCTGACACGGGCCAAGGTGATCTGATGGATGAACAAGCCGCATCCCGGGCCGCGAAGGTCCGGCTGATGATTTTCGATGTCGACGGCATCCTGACCGACGGCAGCCTGCACTACGGCGCCGATGGCGAAATGATCAAGACCTTCAATGTGCTCGACGGCCATGGCATCAAGCTGCTGCAGGCCTCGGGCGTGGCGACCGCCATCATCAGCGCGCGCAAGTCGGCGCTGGTGGCGCGCCGCGCCGGCGACCTCGGCATCGAACACCTGTTCCAGGGCGTGCACGACAAGCGCACCGCGTTCGAGCAGTTGCTGACGCAGACCGGCATTGCGGCCGACGCCTGCGGCTTCGTCGGCGATGACGTGATCGACCTGCCGATCCTGCTGCGCGTGGGCTTCGCCGCCAGCGTGCCCAACGGCCATGCGGAAGTGCGGTCCCGCGTGCATTACGTGACGCAGGCGCAAGGCGGGCGGGGAGCCGCGCGGGAACTGTGCGATTTCATCCTGCAGGCGCAGGGCAACTATGCGGCGGCCATTGCGCCGTATCTGGCATGAAACGCTCGCCGGGCGGTTTTCGTTTCCGCATGGTGGCGATCATTGCGCCGCTGATTGCGCTCGCCCTCGGCAGCTTCTGGCTGTTCGAAGTCATGCGCCGGGCGGGCGAGGAGGCGATGCCCGCCGCCGAACGCAAGGAACCGGATTTTTACGTGGAAAACTTCAGCTACGTGAAGATAGGCAAGACAGGCAAGGCGCAGTTTCACTTCTCCGGGGCCAAGATGACGCACAATCCGCAGGACGATTCCTACGATATCGCGCTTCCCGTCATCAACAGCGTCGGCAAGGAAAACGGCCGCGGTCCGATGGTGGTTCGCGCCGACCGCGCCACCGTCAACAGCGACAACAGCCAGATCCACATGTACGACAATGTGAGGCTGGACCGCCCCGCCACCGCCGATGCCCAAGCCATGCAGGTGCGTTCCGAATACATGCTGGTGTTGCCGGACGACGATATCGTCAAGACCGACAAGCCGGTGAAAATCGCCGTCGGGCAATCCGTGCTCACCGGCACCGGCATGCTTGCCAACAATGCGACGCGGGAGCTGCAATTGTCGAGCAATGTTCATGGCACGTATCAAGCTCCGCAACGCTGATTCGATATAACTTGATGCTACTGTTCCGAGATCTCCGATGAAACGATTTTTGTGGTTGCTGCTGATGCTGGGTATAACCGCCGCCGGCGGCGTGCACGCGGAGAAGGCGGATTCCGAGAAACCGACGAATGTCGAGGCCGACCAGATGGCCTACGACGACGTCAAGCAGATCAATACCTTTACCGGCAATGTCATCCTGACGCGGGGCACGCTGATCATGAAGGCATACAAACTGACCGTCACGCAGGATCCGGCCGGTTATCAGTATGCAACGCTGCTGGCGCCGCCGGGCGGCCTGGCGACATTCCGCCAGAAGCGCGACGGCGGGCCCGACCAGTGGATGGAAGGCCAGGCCGAGCGCATTGAATACAACGGCAAGACAGAAATCGTGAAGCTGTTTTCGCGGGCGAAGATGCGGCGCCTCGAAGGAACCAAGGTCATGGATGAAGTCGAAGGCGAATTCATTTCCTATGACAGCCGCGCGGAGTTTTTTACCGTCAACAATACGCCGAGCGGCGAGACGAAGCCGGGCGGCGGCCGCATTAAGGCGGTAATACAGCCGCGAACCGAAACAAAGGGCAAATAGCATGGCAAGCACATTGGTCGTTCGCGGCTTGCAGAAAAGCTACGGCACCCGCCAGGTGGTGCATGACGTGTCCCTGCAGGTGGAAAGCGGCGAGGTGGTCGGGCTGCTGGGCCCGAACGGCGCCGGCAAGACAACTTCGTTCTACATGATCGTCGGCCTGGTGCCGTCGGACGCGGGCGAGATCGATCTCGACGGCGTGGCGATTTCGCGCATGCCGATTCACCGGCGCGCGACGCTGGGCCTGTCCTATCTGCCGCAGGAAGCATCGGTGTTCCGCAAGCTGACGGTGGAAGACAATATCCGCGCGGTGCTGGAACTGCAGCGGGTGGACAACAAGCCGCTGAGCAAGGAAGCGATCGACAAGCGGCTCAATACGCTGCTGTCGGAACTGCAGATCGAGCGGCTGCGCGAAAACCAGGCGCTGTCGCTGTCGGGCGGCGAGCGGCGGCGCGTGGAAATTGCGCGCGCGCTGGCGACCAATCCGCGCTTCGTTCTGCTGGATGAGCCGTTTGCCGGTGTCGATCCGATCGCCGTCATTGAAATCCAGCGCATCGTGCGCTTCCTGAAAGAGCGTGGCATCGGCGTATTGATCACCGACCACAATGTGCGGGAAACACTTGGCATTTGCGACCGTGCCTATATCATCAATCAAGGCTCGGTACTGGCAAGCGGCCGCCCGGATGACATCATTGCCAATGAGTCCGTGCGGCGCGTGTATTTGGGCGAACACTTCCGGATGTAGGGAAGAATCAGACAGGTATGAAACAGACTCTCCAACTTCGCGTATCGCAACACCTCGCGCTGACACCGCAGTTGCAGCAGTCGATCCGATTGCTGCAACTGTCGACGCTCGAGCTGCATCAGGAGCTGGAACAGATCCTCTCGGACAATCCCATGCTCGAACGCGTGGATGATCCCCTGGATCACTCCGTGCGGCTGCTCGCCGACGGCGCCATCAGCGCCCCCGGGTCAAGCAGCAGCAATGAGGCGCCGCCGGGCGAGGCATCCTCCTCCACGCGCGACGAACCCGAAGGCGCCTATGAAGGCGGCGCCGACAATGGCGAAGGCGGCGAAGGCGGTTCCGCATCGGACAGCGAATGGAGCTTCGACGATGTCGCGCGCACATCGAAGGCGCCGGAAGACGACGACGCACGGCCGCAGCTGGAAGCGCACGAAACCACGCTGCGCGAGCACCTGCTGGAACAGATGCGCGTCACCGTCAGGGAACCGCGCGACCGCGCGCTGGTGGAACTCCTCATCGATGCCTTGAACGACAACGGTTACCTGGAAGAACCGCTGGAAGAGATCCATGCGCGCCTGCCGGAAGAGCTGGAAATCGAACTTGATGAACTCAACGTGGCGCTCAAGCTGCTGCAGAGTTTCGATCCGGCCGGCGTCGGTGCGCGCAATGCGTCCGAATGCCTCGCGATCCAGATCCGCCGCATGCCGAAGGTGCCGCTGGTCACACGGCGCCGCTCGCTCGAGATCGTCGAACAGTATCTGCAGCTATTTGCGCAGCGCGATTTCAACAAGCTGAAGAAGGCGCTGGACTGCGACGAAGAGGACCTGCGCGAGGCACAGCATGTGATCAAGAGCTGCAATCCGCATCCGGGCGCGCTGTATGCGTCCGATGCGTCGGACTTCGTGGTGCCCGACGTGATCGTCAAGAAGACCAAGAACGGCTGGCAGGTAATGCTCAATCATGAAGTGATGCCACGCCTTCGGGTCAATGCGCTATATGCGAACATCCTCAAGCAGAGCAAAGGTGAGGGATCACTCTCCTCGCAACTGCAGGAGGCGAAGTGGCTGATCAAGAACATGCGCCAGCGCTTCGACACCATCCTGCGCGTGGCACAGGCCATCGTCGACCGCCAGCGCAATTTCTTCTCGCATGGCGCGGTCGCCATGCGCCCCCTTGTCTTGCGCGAAATTGCTGATACACTGGGTTTACACGAGAGCACTATCTCTCGGGTAACAACACAAAAATACATGCTCACCCCGCATGGAATGTTTGAGTTGAAGTATTTCTTCGGCAGCCACGTTGCAACGGAAGCCGGGGGCGAAGCCTCCTCCACTGCGATACGGGCCCTGATCAAACAATTGATAGGAGCAGAAGACCCCAAGAATCCTTTTTCAGATAGCAAAATTGCGGACATGTTGGGGGAACAGGGCATGGTGGTCGCACGGCGCACCGTCGCGAAATACCGGGAAGCCTTGAAAATTCCTCCCGTTAATCTGCGCAAATCTCTATAGTTGTCATCGTAGTACCGATGTTGCTGTGTTCCGGCGTGACCGCCGCGGGCACGTTGCGAACCTCCAGCGACGCCAATCATAGGAGCGCTGTATGAATCTCATAATCAGTGGACATCACCTCGATCTGACCCCTGCCATCCGCGAATACGTGGAGACGAAACTGGACAGGATAATCCGGCATTTCGATCATGTCATTGATATTGCAGTCATCCTCGGGGTTGAAAAGCCCTCTGAAAAAGACAAGCGGCAACGCGCCGAAGTCAACCTGCGCCTAAGGGGAAACGTCATTCATGTCGAGAGTTTTGCACAGGACGTCTATGCGGCGATCGATACGCTGATGGACAAGCTGGATCGCCAGGTGCTGAAGTACAAGACCAAGCTGCAGGACCATCAATGCGAAGCCATCAAGCGCATGCCTGCTGAAGCTCAGGCTGCTGAATAAGGAACCGGGGGGTCCCTTGCCGCACACCGGCAAGCCACTCGATCAAGGGCGCTTCGGCGCCCTTTTTGCTGGCACGGCCGCAAGCGGCGGGAGGCTCATGGCGTCAGGAATGGCGTCAACTGTCAGGCCGGCGACTGCGGACAATCGGCATCGCCGATACAATATCCCTGCCCTTCTCCGGGCTCACTGACGCCCGGGAATTCGACCGTTCATCACCGTTGATCATCCTATCCCATGACAGACTTCGTCCGCACGGCCATTACCAATCACATCGGCATCATTACGCTGGATCGTCCCAAGGCATTGAACTCGCTTTCGCTGGAGATGGTGCGCGCCATCACGCAGGCGCTGCTTGCCTGGCGCGGCGATGCTGCAGTACGCGCGGTGCTGATCCGCAGCAGCAGCGAAAAGGCATTCTGCGCCGGCGGCGATATCCGCTTCTTTCACGAGGCCGGACGCAGCACGCCGCTTGCGGGCAGCGCATTGCTCGAGGATTTCTTCACCGAGGAATACGCGCTCAACCACCTGATCCATACCTATCCCAAGCCCTATATCGCCATCATGGACGGCATCGTGATGGGCGGCGGCATGGGTATTGCCCAGGGCGGTGAAGGCAACCGCATGCGCGTCGTCACCGAACGCACGAAAATGGCCATGCCCGAAGTGAACATCGGGCTTTTCCCCGATGTCGGCGGCAGCTATTTCCTGTCGCGCTGCCCCGGCCAGATCGGCGCCTATCTCGGCGTCACTGGCGAGGTCATCGGCGCGGCCGATGCATTGCATGCGGGACTGGCGGATGTGTACGTACCGTCATCGGAACTGGGTACCCTGGTGGACATGGTGTCGTCGAGTCAGGCAGCGGACCTGCGCCATGCCATCCTGGAGTTCGCTGCCCCATTCCAGGCCCAGGCCGAACCCGCGGCAAGCACGCTCGCCGCACAGCGTGGCAGCATGGACCGGCACTTCGCGGGCAATACGGTGCAAGCCATCGCCGCATCGCTGGCAGGCGATGACGATGCCTTTGCGCAGAAGACGCTGTCGGTCATGCGCAAGCGTTCGCCGCTGATGATGTGCGTGACCCTGGAGCAGCTGCGGCGTGGAGCTGCACTGAGCGTTGCGGAATGCCTGCGCATGGAGCGGACGATGGTCCGGCGCAGTTTCGAGAACGGCGAGGTGCTCGAAGGCATACGTTCGGTTGTCATCGACAAGGACAATGCGCCGAAATGGCAACCAGCTTCGCTGGACGAGGTCGATGCGGCGATGGTCGAGCGCTTCTTCGCGCCGGCCTGGCCGCCGCATGCGCATCCGCTGCGTGAGCTGAGTTAAGAACGAGGCTAGATCTCGCCGACCGTGAACAAACGGCGATGCTCACGCATCGCGTAGCGGTCGGTCATTCCGGCGATATAGTCGGACACCTTGCGCGCCTGCGTCTGCTCCGTATCATCCCGAGCACCATTGCCTTCCCCGCGCGGCACCTGGTAATCCGGCGGCAGCAGGCGCGGCTCCTGCATGAAGGCGTCGAACAGGTCGCGCACGATGCGGCGCGCCTTGCTCGTCATGCGGTTCACCTGGTAATGCTGGTAGAGATTGAGGCGCAGGAAACGCTTGAGCTGAGCCGCTTCCTTTTCCATGGCGCCGGAAAAGCGAATCAGCGGCGCGCCGTTGCGCACATCATCGATGGACCTGATTCCCGCCTGGGCAATGCCTTCCTGCGACGTATCGATCAGGTCGACGATGAGCGCATTGATCATGCGCCGTATGGTTTCATGGATCGCCCGCCGGCCCGTGATGCCGGGATAGGCCATTTCGACTTCCCGGCGGTGGCGCGCATAGAAATCCACTTCATCGAGCTGCGCGGTGGTCAGCAGGCCGGAACGCAGGCCGTCGTCGATGTCATGATTGTTGTAGGCGATTTCATCCGCGAGATTGGCCAGCTGCGCTTCCAGCGAGGGCTGCTTCTTTTCGATGAAACGCATGCCCACATCGCCCAGTTTGGATGCATTCGTCAACGAGCAATGCTTGAGTATGCCTTCGCGGGTTTCGAACATCAGGTTCAGGCCGTTGAAGGCGCCGTAATGCTCTTCCAGGTCGTCCACCACGCGCAGGCTCTGCAGGTTATGCTCGAAGCCGCCGTAGGCCTTCATGCAGTCGTTCAGGGCTTCCTGGCCGGCGTGGCCGAAAGGAGTATGTCCAAGGTCGTGCGCGAGTGAAATTGCCTCCACCAGGTCTTCATTGAGCTGCAGATTGCGTGCGATCGAGCGGGCGATCTGCGCCACTTCGATGCTGTGGGTCAGGCGCGTGCGAAACAGGTCGCCTTCATGATTGACGAAGACCTGGGTCTTGTATTCCAGCCGGCGGAATGCC
This sequence comes from Noviherbaspirillum album, assembly GCF_035916955.1. Taxonomy (NCBI): domain Bacteria; kingdom Pseudomonadati; phylum Pseudomonadota; class Betaproteobacteria; order Burkholderiales; family Oxalobacteraceae; genus Noviherbaspirillum; species Noviherbaspirillum album. Next base: position 79,029 of record NZ_JAWIIV010000019.1, read on the forward strand.
GTCGAATGAATGATGCGGTCGCGGTCGCGCTGGAATTCGGTGCGCGACGCGGGCGCAGCCTCCGCAAAGCGCCGGCCTCGCGATGCCTCGGAGCGCGCGGCATAGGGTGCGAGGTGGGCTTCGTAATTCATCGCCCGACGCAGGCTTTCAGCGTGGCCAGCAAGGCTTCCTTCGGCACCGGCATGACGACTGACGTACCCAGCGGCTTGAGCAGGATGAACTTGATCTGGCCGCCTTCATTCTTTTTGTCGACTTCCATCAGTTCCAGCCAGCGGTCTTCGCCGAGGTCGGGCGCATCAATCGGCAGGCCGGCCGCCTGCACCACGGAGGCGATACGCGCACGGGTGCCGGCATCGATGAAGCCGAGCCGACGCGACAGGTCGGCAGCCATCACCATGCCGCAGCCGACGGCCTCGCCATGCAGCCATTCGCCGTAGCCCAGGCCGGATTCGATCGCATGGCCGAAGGTATGGCCGAAATTCAGGATGGCGCGCAAGCCCCCTTCCCGCTCGTCCTGCCGCACCACGTCGGCCTTGATTTCGCAGGAGCGCCGGATCGCATGGGATAGCGCATCGGCATCCTTGGCCACCAGCCTGGCCATGTTCGCCTCGATCCAGTCGAAGAACGGCGGATCGATGATGGCGCCGTGCTTGATGACTTCCGCCAGGCCGGCGGATAGCTCGCGAGGCGGCAGCGTATTGAGGGTGCCGGTATCGGCAATCACCGCCTGCGGCTGGTAGAAGGCGCCGATCATGTTCTTGCCGAGCGGATGGTTGATGCCGGTCTTGCCGCCCACCGACGAATCGACCTGCGACAGCAGGGTGGTGGGGATCTGGATGAAGGGCACGCCGCGCATGTAGGAAGCGGCGGCGAAGCCGGTCAGGTCGCCGATGACGCCGCCGCCCAGCGCGATCAGGGTGGTCTTGCGGTCGCATTTCTCGGCCAGCAGCACGTCGAACACCTTCATCAGGCTGGCCCAGTTCTTCTCTTCCTCGCCGTCGGGCAGGACGATGGTCGTGACCTGCTTGCCCGCATCGGCAAGCTGGCGAGCCAGGCGATCGAGATAGAGCGGGCCGACGACGGTATTGGTGACGATGGCCACGCGCTTGCCGCGCACATGGCGGCTGACCAGGTCGACGTCGTCGAGAAGGGATTGTCCGATCGCGATCGGATAACTGCGTTCGCCCAGATCGACCTGCAAGGTGATCGGCATGCTGCGCTGCGTCATGGCAAGAATCTTATTTGGGTTGGTTCGGCACGACCTCGCTCTGGCCAGCGCTGTCGCCCGGACTGGCGGCAAGGCCCAGCTGATTGATGATCGTTTGTACAAGAGATTGTACGTTAGGACGGCCGGTTTCCACCACGTGGTGCGCCAGTTCGAGGTAATACGGCTCCCGCTCGCGGGCCAGCTGCTCGATTTTCCCGCGCGGATCGGCGGTGCGCAGCAGCGGACGGTTCTTGTCGTGGCTGGTGCGCTGGAGGATGCTGTTGACGCTGGCACGCAGGTAGATCACGGTGCCGCGGCTTCGCAGAACTTCCCGGTTTTCCGGTTTCAGGATCGCGCCGCCGCCTGTCGCCAGGACGATATCCTGCAGGCCGGTCAGGTCGCGGATGACTTCCGATTCGCGATGGCGAAAGCTGGCCTCTCCCTCGATTTCGAAAATCAAAGGAATAGAGGCGCCTGTGCGCGCCTCTATCTCATGATCGGAATCGATGAACCGCTTGTTCAGTCGCCTGGCAAGGGCGCGGCCGACCGTGGTCTTGCCGGCGCCCATGAGGCCGATTAGAAAAATGTTTCCCGACATAATGATGGGCGTTCGTTTTGCTAAAAACGAACGCCTTAATGTTTTACACCTCTACGAACCCATATAAGTAAATTTTACACGCAGGTTGGACGGCGTTTGCAGCGGCGTCTTTGCGGTCACGTCGAATCCGCCGGTCTTCTGAGTGCCGGTGCCTGTGCAGCCTGCCGGCGTGACGGTAACCTTGTGCCGGGTACCGCCTGCACCGCCTACCAGGGGACGGTTATCGTATCTCACGGCATCCGGTGCGACGGTTACTGTAGCATTAGTCGGGTTAGCTGCGGCAACCGTTGTGCTTTCGGGCAGGGGATTATTCAGATCATCGCTGATTTCGACATCCATGGTGACTGGAGCACAGCTGGCGCCAAAGTCGAAGCTCACCGAACCGTCCGCTGCCGGAGTGACTGCCGGCGAGTTTACTTTGATTGATGCAAACGAGCTGCTCATGATGAAGCTGCGGCTTGCGGACAGCACGCCGGTGGCATTGGTAGCGGTTGCCGTAACCGTGACGAGACCGCTGGCCGGACGCGGATTCTGGCTGCGCCAGGTCACGCTGCACTCACCCTTGACGGTCAGGCAGCGCGCGCCGCCGTCGCCGACGATCGCGCCGCCATCGGTCGTGAACACCACTTGCGTGCCATCCGCCACTGCGCCGCCATTGCTGTCTGCGAGCAGTGCAATGACTTTGTTGGTCACATTGTCAACGTTCATGCCTTCAACGAAGAATTTTTCCGCCGACAGCGAGAATGCTGTCTGGACCGGCTGGCCGGTGGTGACCGTTACCGTGTCGGAAATCTTGCTGATTGAGGTGCCAGTCACTGTCGCCAGCACGGTTACCGTAGTAGGTTGCGTACCGGAGTTGACCGCAACGGTGACGTTACCGTTAGAGTCGGTCGTACCCGAAGTCGAGGCCAGCGTGACCGGGCTCGCACTCTGGGTTGAAAACCTGACCGGCAAGTTCGCCACGCCGCTGCCGGATGCGTCCACCACGCGGAAGGTCAGCAGGGCCACCTCGGTGCGGCCATTGCCGCCGGCGCCCTTGATAACGATGGATTTATCGTTCGGAACAGCGGACACGAAATCCATTGCGATGGGCGTCGCAGTGGCTGCCGCGCCGATCGAGAAGGCAGTCTTGCCGGTGACTTCCGTTGTTCCGGTGACGATGGCCTTGGCGGTCACATTGGTTGCGCCGCTGCCCTTGCCTGCCGATTTCACGCTGACCTGCGCGACGCCATTGTCGTCGGTCAGCGCTGTACCGGATGCGGGAGAAAGCACAGCGAGATCGCCTTCGATGCCGAAAGTCACCACGGTGTTCTTGACGGGCACGCCAGTACTGTTGGTCACCGTCGCCTTCACGATCAAGGCATTGGAGCCGGTAACGAGATTGCTCTGGACGCCTGCCGCATCGGTAAGCACCAGCGTGATCTTGCCCGCTGTCGTTGTGGAGCCCGAGCCGGAGCCTGTGCCGCTTCCGCCGCCAAAACTTGTATTGCCCGGCGACCCGCCGCCGCCGCCGCAAGCCACCAGCAAGGCCGCGCACATGCCGTACACCGCGGGCGCGAGATACTTGCCTATCTTGTTCTTGAAAAAAGATCCCATAATCTTCCCTGTATCGTTTGTGGATTAGCGTGCCGAGATGCGTTCTGCGACGACCTTCGGCGTGATGAAGATGAGTAGTTCTGTCTTGTCGCTGGTGCGCGCCGTGCTCTTGAACAGGTTGCCCACGACCGGAATGTCTCCAAACAGGGGCACCTTGGTGTCGTTGGTGCGCTCGACCTGCTGGAAGATGCCGCCGAGTACCACCGTGCCGCCGTTCTCGACCAGTACCTGCGTCTTGACGTGCTTGGTGTCGATGGCAAAGCCGGCACGGGTCTCGACGCCGACGCTGTCCTTGTTGACATCCACGTCGAGAATGATGTTGCCGTCGGGCGTGATCTGCGGCGTGACTTCCAGCTTGAGATTGGCCTTGCGGAAGGCGATGGATGTCGCGCCGCTCGATGTGGCGACCTGATAGGGCAATTCGGTGCCCTGTTCGATCAGCGCCTTGAGCTGGTCGGCCGTGACCACGCGCGGACTGGAAATGATCTTGCCCTTGCCATCGGCTTCGAGGGCCGACAGTTCGAGGTTCAGGAAGCGGTTTGCGGCCGCCGAGAACAGGCTGACCGCGAGGCTGCCGGGATTCGCGCCGTTGATGCCGGCCGCGGGCAGGTTCACGAACTGGGTATTCGGAATATAGCTCTGGTCGGTGATCTCCGCCTGCCCCGTCTGTTCGCCCACGCCCTGGTAATTGCCGGTGAGCGCCGCGCGGGTGCTGCCGGCAACCCCGTAGCCGACGTTGCCGCCGCGGATGCCTCGCATGTCGGAAAAGCCGAGCTTGGCGCCGAGGTTGCGGCTGAACTTGTCATCGGCTTCGACGATCCTTGCTTCGATCAGGACCTGCTTCGAGGCGATGTCGGTTTTCTGCACCAGCTTGCGCACTTCCTCGAGCTTGGACGAGATGTCGGTGACGAAAAGCTGGTTGGTACGGGGATCGATGACCGCGCTGCCGCGCTTGGACAGGATGCGATTCTTGCTGTCGCCGCTGCCGGCATTATCGATGCCGAATACCTGCTTGAAAGCCTCGGCCTTCTGGTAGTTCAGCTGGAAGGTTTCCGTCTTCAGGGGTTCGAGTTCGGCGATCTGGGCCTTCTGCTCGAGTTCGAGCTTTTCCTTGGTCAGCAGTTCATCCTTGGGCGCGATCCACAGCACCGTGCCGTTCTTGCGCATGTCGAGGCCCTTGGCCTGCATCACGATGTCGAGTGCCTGGTCCCATGGCACGTCCTTGAGGCGCAGGGTCAGATTGCCGCTGACGGTATCGCTGGTAATGATGTTCAAGCCGGTGAAATCGGCGATCACCTGCAGCACCGCGCGTACCTCGACATTCTGGAAATTGAGCGACAGGCGCTCGCCGCGATAGCCCTGCGTGCCCTGCACCAGCTTGTTCGGATCTTCCTTGATCGGCTTGACCTCGACCACCAGCTGGGTGTCGCTCTGGTAGGCGCTATGCTCCCATAGTCCCTTAGGCTCGATGACCATGCGCACGTTTTCGCCCTGCGGCGTGGTCGTGATGGTTTGCACCGGCGTGCCGAAGTCGGCCACGTCGAGGCGGCGGCGCAGCACATCGGGCAGACCCGCCTTCTGGAAGTCGACAATGATGGATTGCCCCTGCTGGCGCACGTCGACGCCGACCTGATCCGGCGGCAAATCGATGACAATGCGGCCTTCGCCGTTGGCGCCGCGGCGGAAATCGACATCCTTGATGTTTTGCTTGCCGGCCGCCGCGGGACGCTGAACCGGCAGGCCGGCCGCCGACACGGGCGTGGCGACTCCACCCGAACTGTCGATGGTCACCACGACTGTTTTGCCATCGACCGAGGTTGCGTAGTTCAGCGGACGCAGCAGGTTGAATACCAGGCGCGAACGCTCGCCGGCCTGCACCAGATTGACATTCCGGACATCGCCCATGCCGATGTCCTGCACCGACTTGCCTGTGCCGTTGGCGGTGCCGGCGAAATCGAGGGCGATGCGCGCCGGGCTGGTGATGGAAAACCCGATCGGCGGCTTGCTGATAGGGTTTTTCATGGTCACCTTGACGATGATGTTCGATCCCTGCTGGTTGGCGTTGATCGATTCGATGGCGTTCTCCTGCGCGAAGCTCAGGCCGGCATGGAGAGCCAGGAATGCTATCGCGCATTGCCGCATCGTTTTTTGCGCGATGGCGCCGGGCCCGCCGCGGTGGTTTTGCACTGGCTTCATTTTTTATCCTCCTGCAACTCTAGCTTGGCTTTGCGTTCGGTCCACTCGCCGGCCGCGTCGCGCACGATTTCCTTCAGTTCCACTTCCGTCTCGCCGATCTTCGTGATCATGCCGTAGTTCTGGCCGATGTAATTGCCGACCTTGACCTGGAACACCGACTTGTCCACCTGCAGCAACGCGTAGTTCAGTCCTGGCTTCTGCAGCGTACCGACCATGGTGATGGTGTCGAGCGGATAACTCTCCAGCGGGTCCTTGCGGCGATCGAGATCGGGCTTGATGGCGCTGTTTGTGTTGACCTGCAGTTTTGCCAATGCCGCCGACAGCTTGACCGGGCTGTAAGGGTCGACTTCATCCTTCGCCGCATAGACGAAGGGTGCAAAGGTCTTGGGCGCGGAAATCTTTTGCACGGATACCGGCGCCTGTTGTCGCGCCTCGTCCATCCATGCCTTGACTTCCTGCACACCGCCGTCGCCGCAGCCGGCAAGCACGGCCAGCACGGACAGCGGGAATAATGAAATACTGCGTGCAAGACAGCGTTTCGATGTCATTTCTTCGCCCCCTTCGCCTTCTTCTTCTCGAGCGCAGCCTTGCGCTGGGCATCGATTTCTTCCTTGTCGAGGTAGCGGAAGGTCTTGGCGACCGCTTCCAGCGTCAACGTGCCATCCTTGCCGGCAACCAGGCTCATCTTGTTGAGCGTGACGATACGCGGCAGGTTGGCGATGTCGCTGGTGAAGGAGCCAACGTCATGGTAATTGCCCACGACCTTGATATCGATGGGAAGCTCGGCGTAATAATCCTTGACCAGCACCTGTCCGGGCTTGAAGAGCTCGAACTGCAGCCCTCGTCCCAATCCCGCCTGGTTGATGTCGGAGAGCAGCGCGTCCATCTCGGCCTTGCTGGGCAATTGCTTCTCCAGTGTGGCGACATATTCGCCGACCTGCTCCTTTTGCTTGCGCAGGGCGTTGAGATTGACCGCCTGCCGGATCTTGACGGTATATTCTTCCCGCAGGCGGACCTCTTCTTCCTCGCCCCGGGTCAGCTCGTCGATCTGTCCGCTAAGGTAGAGGAACCAGCCGAGAATGCCGACGGCGATGATGGTGCCGAGGCCGCACATCAGCCTGGGTATGAGCGGCCACTGTCCCGGATGCCTGCCGTTGAGGCCGCGGAACTGCGCCTCTACCGACCCTGCAAGTTTTTTCAGATCTGTCATCGCTTTATCCCGTCAGGACTTTTTTGTCGATGTGCCGTCGACTTTGCCGTCCGCGGCCGCGGCGCTGCTGGCTGCGCCGTTGGCGGCGGCATCCTTGTCGCGCGGGCGCTTGATGCCGACGTTGACAGTGAAGTCGTACACCTTTTTCGCATCCTTGCCCTGGCCGAGACTGACGAGGCGAATCTCGATCAGGTCGGGGCGCTCCAGCCATGGCGAATTGTTGCCGATGTTGCGCAGCAGTTCGGACACGCGTTCGTTGGATTGCGCATGCCCCATCAGCACCACGCGCTGGTTCTCTTCCTTGAACGAACGCAGGTAGATGCCTTCAGGTACCTGCCGCGCGAGTTCGTCCATCAGGTACACAGGCTGGTTGCGATCACTCTGCAGGTCCTCGACGGCCTGCTGGCGAGCCTTGAGGGCCTCGATTTCTTCCTTGAGCGTCTTGATTTCCTTGATCTGGCCGTCGAGCTTGGTATTTTCGGCCTTGATGAAATCGTTGCGCTGGGTCTGGTTAGCGATCTGCGCCGCAATGATGCCGCCGGCGGCCACCACCATCGTCGCCCCCATGACGGCCGACAGCGCAAGCATGCGCAGGAATGCGGCCTTGCGCTGCTTGCGCTTTTCCTCGCGATGAGGAAGCAGATTGATCTTGATCATCAGTCAAATCTCCGCATCGCGAGTCCGCAGGCCACCAGGTAGGAAGGCGCTTCGGCTCGCAGCTGTTTTTCGCGTACGTTGCCCGCAAGCTGCATGCCCTTGAACGGGCTGACAACGGAGCTTGATATCTTGGTCCGCTCGGCGACAAGCTCCACCAGGCCGGGAATGATCGCGCATCCGCCGGCAAGAAAGAGTTGGTCGATATGGGTGTAAGGCGTGGAGGTGAAGAAAAACTGGATTGCGCGGGTGATTTCCAGCGCGGCGTTTTCCATGAAAGGTTCGAGCAGTTCGCGCTCATAACCTTCGGGCAGGTCGCCGCTGCGCTTCTTCGATTCGGCCTCATCGAACGACAGTCCGTAAGCGCGCACGATATCCTGCGTCAGCTGGTTGCCGCCGAAAGGCTGCTCCCGCTCGTAAATGGCCTGTCCGTCCTGCAGCACCGACACATGCGTGATTTGGGCGCCGAGCTGGAACAGCGCCACGATCTGCCCCTGGCCGCCCTTGGGCAGTTGCGCGGTGATCCGGTCAAGCGCCGCCCTGGCCGCATAGGACTCGATATCCATCACCAGCGGCTTCAGGCCGGCGGACTCGGCGACCGCGACACGGTCCTCGACCTTTTCCTTGCGGGTTGCGGCGATCAGGACATCGACATCTTCCGGCGCATTCTGTGCCGGACCGATCACGTCGAAGTCTAGACTGACCTCCTCAAGCGCAAACGGAATGTACTGATTGGCTTCGCTCTCGACCTGAACCTCGAGCTCGTCCTCGGAAAGTCCGGCGGGCAGGATAATCTTCTTGGTGATCACGGCTGCCGGCGGCATGCCGAGCGCCACGTGCCTGGCGCGTGTGCCGCTCTTCTTCCAGACCCGGCGCACGGCCTCGGAAACCTGGTCCATGTTTTCAATATTGCCATCGACGACTGCGCCGCGCGGAAGCGGTTCACTCGCAAAGCGCTCCAGGCGATATTCATTCTTGCCCGCATCCGACAATTCGACGAGCTTCACGCCCGAAGTACTGATATCCAGTCCGACCAGCGGTGGATTTTTGTTACCAAGCAAGAGTCCGAGATCTATGGCCAAGGGTCTTTCTCCCCGAAAATGTGGTTTATTGCGTGAACGCACCACTTACTTGGGTGTCGAAGCAGCGAAATACGGTGTAATGTTTCGAAAAAAGTGTTTAAAAACCTATATTTAGGTGATAAACATCCAACGTTACATTAAATCCTAGCAATAAGGCTTGCGAAGTGTAAAGTAATTTCCATGGAGTAACACCAAAATCCGTTGCCAATTGCCCACTTACTGTCTTCGCAGTGCGCGCCAAGGATAACATTTCCGGAAACAAATAATTGAAATTTTAATAATATCGGTTCCGGTTTCCCACAGCTATAATCTGAAGATCCACTTTTGCCTCCTCTTTTCGCATGACCCGATCAAATGCCGCAGGCGGCACCCCCAACACGCCGCCCAAGGGCAACAACAATTTCCTTCTCCGCCTGATGCTCAAGCTAGGTGCGGGCATGCTCGGCCTGTTGGTGGTCGGCATATTGATCGTCGGCTTTGCCTTGTCGATGGCCTATCCAAATCTGCCTTCGCTGGAAGCCATTACGGACTACCGTCCGAAGATCCCGCTGCGCATCTTCTCCGCCGACAATGTGCTGATCGGCGAATTCGGCGAAGAGCGCCGCACGCTGGTACGCATCAACGATGTGCCGGACATCATGAAGAAGGCCGTGCTGGCGATCGAGGATGACCGCTTCTTCGATCATGGCGGCGTCGACTATGTCGGCATTGCCCGCGCCGCTCTACACAACCTGACCAGCAGTTCCAGGCAGGGCGCCTCGACCATCACGCAACAGGTAGCCCGCAATTTCTTCCTGTCGAGCGAACAGACCTTCAAGCGGAAGCTCTACGAAATCCTGCTCGCCTGGAAGATCGAGCAGAACCTGTCGAAGGACCAGATCCTCGAGGTTTACATGAACCAGATCTATCTGGGCCAGCGCGCCTACGGCTTCTCCGCGGCCGCGCAGATCTACTACGGCAAGAAGCTTTCCGACATCACCATTGCCGAGGCGGCCATGCTGGCCGGCTTACCGAAAGCACCTTCGGCCTACAATCCGGTCGCCAATCCGAAACGCGCGCGCATCCGCCAGCAATACATCCTGCAGCGCATGCTGCTGCTTGGCTACATCTCTCAGGACGACTATGAAACGGCCAAGGACCAGGTCCTCAAGGTCAAGACGTCGAGCAGCGAATTCGGCATCCATGCCGAGTACGTGGCCGAGATGACCCGCCAGCTGGTGTACGAGCAGTTCAAGGAAGAAACCTATACGCGCGGCCTGAATGTCTACACCACGATCACCAAGGCCGATCAGGATGCCGCCTACCTGGCCCTGCGCCGGGGCGTAATGGACTACGAAAAGCGGCATGGCTACCGGGGGCCGGAAGGCTACATGGAGATTCCCTCTTCCAAGGATGAGGCGGAGGATGCGATCGAAGTCGAGCTCGCGGAACATCCCGACAGCGACGACATCGTCGCGGCGGCCGTGCTGGAGGCGTCGCCCAAGCTGGTCAAGGCCATGCTGTCATCGGGCGAGGAGATCGAGATCAGCGGTCCGGGCCTCGCCTTCGCGGCGCATCTGCTGAGCGACAAGGCGCCGCCCAACAAGCGCGTCAAGCGCGGCGCCATCATCCGCGTGACCCAGGAAAACAAGGTGTGGAGCATCACCCAGATGCCGCAAGTCGAATCCGCCTTCGTCGCCGCCAATACCGAAGACGGCTCGATACGCGCGCTGATCGGCGGATTCGATTTCAACCGCAACAAGTTCAATCACGTGACACAGGCTTGGCGCCAGCCGGGGTCGTCGTTCAAGCCTTTCATCTATTCGGCGTCGCTGGAGAAAGGCTTGTCTCCCGCCACGCTGATCAACGACGCACCCATCGTCTTCGATGCCGGCCAGACCGGCGGACAGGCCTGGGAGCCGAAGAACTACGACGGCAAGTATGAAGGCCCGATGACCATGCGCAGGGGCCTGACGAAATCGAAGAACATGGTTTCGATCCGCATCCTGCATAAGGTCGGCGCGAAGTATGGCCAGGAATATGCGACCCGTTTCGGCTTCGAAGCCGAAAAGAACCCGCCCTACCTGACGCTGGCGCTGGGCGCGGGCGCGGTGACGCCACTGCAGATGGCCGGTGCATACGCGGTATTCGCCAATGGCGGCTACAGGGTCAGTCCCTACATCATTTCGCGCATTACGGACAACAGCGGACGCATACTTTCGCAGGTCAACCCGGAACGCGCCGGTAACGAGGCGAACCGGGTGATCGACGAGCGCAACGCCTTCCTGATGGACAGCATGCTCAAGGATGTCGTCAAGTTCGGTACCGCCACCCGCGCACTCAGCCTGAAACGGCCTGACATCGCCGGCAAGACCGGCACCACCAACGACTCCTTCGATGCCTGGTTCGCAGGCTACCAGCCGAAGGTGGTCGGCGTTGCATGGATCGGCTTCGATCAGCCCAAGAACCTGGGCAACAAGGAGACCGGCGGCGGACTGGCGCTGCCGATCTGGATCAGCTACATGCAGAAGGCGCTGAAGGATGTACCGGTGGAGGAAAAGCCGATGCCGGAAGGCGTGATCCAGGTGGCGAACGACTATTACTACGCGGAGAATCCGCCGGGGATGGGCGTGCGCAGTCTTGGCCTGAGCGACAAGCCGGCGGAGGAAGAAGAAAAGCCCAAGGATGAAGTGAAGAACGAATTGTTCTGATCGGTCCGGACGGATTGAAAGCAAAAAACAAAGTAAAAAAACAAACAAAAGGCCGAAGCATGATGTGCTTCGGCCTTTTTTCTTGGCAGTACTTTCGGCTCGATCTTAAACGGGAATCGGTATCAAGCGCTCAGCTGCAGCGGAATACCGCTCTGTTCACTGGCAATATTCGACAAGGCCGCAAACAGCTCCGTCTTGTCGCGCGTATTGATCCAGCTGCCGTCTACATAGCGATAGTGGAAACCGCCCGATCTCGCCGCCACCCAGATTTCATGCATGGCAGCCTGGCTGTTGACGATGACTTTCGAGCCATTGTCGACGAACTCGATCTCGAGCACATTGCCGCTGCGACTGCATTCGATGTCGAGATCGGTCTCGTTCACCGCATTTTCGAGCGCGGTTTCTATACGCGTCAGCGTCCGGTCGGCCAATGCCAGGAATTCGGTTTCTGTCATGCTACACTCCAATGAATTTTCCCAAACCCTGATTCTAATCGTGAAGTCCGCTTTCCATTTCATGCTGCTCGCCGCGCTGGCCTGCGTTCTCGCCGCCTGCGGTCAGAAAGGGCCGTTGTATCTGCCTAGCAAACCTGCGCAAGCCACGCCGGATTTGCCGGCGCCGCGGACCGTCCCAGTCTTGCCATCCACTTCCCAGTAAGCTGCATCTTCCCATGTCCTACTTTGCCTACAAGAACGGCGTGCTGCACGTCGAAAATACGCCGCTGACCGAGATCGCCAATCAGTTCGGCAGCCCCACCTATGTCTATTCGAAGGCTGCGCTGGTCGAGAATTTCTCCGCCTATGCGCAGGCATGCAAGGCCAACGGCCGCGATGAATCGACGTCGCTGGTGTGCTATTCGGTGAAGTCGAATTCCAACCTGGCGGTGCTGAACCTGCTCGGCCGGATGGGGTCGGGGTTTGATATCGTATCCGGCGGCGAACTGCTGCGCGTGATCGCCGCCGGCGGCGATCCGCGCAAGGTGATTTTTTCCGGCGTTGGCAAGACGCAGGACGAAATGCGACTCGCGCTGTCGCACGACATTCTCTGCTTCAACGTGGAATCGACAGCCGAACTGCAGCGGCTCAATGACGTCGCCGGCGAAGTCGGAAAACAGGCGCCGGTATCGCTGCGGGTCAATCCGAATGTCGATGCCAAGACCCATCCTTACATCTCGACCGGACTGAAGGAAAACAAGTTCGGCATCGCCTACGACGAGGCGCTAGCCACCTATCGCAAGGCTGCCAGCCTCCCGCATATCCGCGTGGTCGGCATCGATTGTCATATCGGCTCGCAACTGCTGGATGATACCCCGCTGCTGGAAGCATTTGACCGCCTGACCGAACTGGTCGACCAGCTGAGCGAGGAAGGCATCCATCTGCATCACTTTGACATCGGCGGAGGCATCGGCATCAATTACAACAATGACCAGCCGGTTGCCGTCGGCGATTACCTGACCCGCCTGTTCCAGAAGGTCGACCAGTGGCGCCAGCGCCGATACCAGGGTGCGCCGATCCAGGTGCTGTTCGAGCCCGGGCGCTCGATTGTCGGCAATGCCGGCGTGCTGCTCACGCAGGTGGAGTACCTGAAGCATGGCGACGGCAAGAATTTCGCGATCGTCGACGCGGCGATGAACGACCTGATGCGCCCGGCAATGTACCAGGCCTGGCACGGCGTACAGCCGGTCACTCAGCGCGCTGGCGCGCCCAAGACCTATGACGTGGTCGGCCCGGTATGCGAATCCGGCGACTGGCTGGCGCGTGAACGCGCCCTGGCCATCGAACAGGGCGACTTGCTGGCCATCATGTCCGCCGGTGCCTATGGCATGACGATGTCATCCAACTACAATACCCGCGGCCGTGCCGCCGAGGTAATGGTAGACGGCGACAAACTGCATCTGATCCGCCAGCGCGAAGCCGCGAGCGAATTGTTTGCGCTGGAATCCGTGCTGCCCTAAGCCATTCCTCGGCAGCTTCAAACCGGCGCCGGCTTCGACCGGCGCTTTTGCATTCTGGGCTGGACCACGTTCCAGTAAACCCGCGACAGCAACAGCAGCGCCATGATGGCGCCGAACAGCGTGGGTTCTGCGAAATCGTTCTTACCCGCCTTCATCCACCAGAAGTGCAGGATGCCGAGCGGACCGACCAGGTAGATCAGGCGATGCAGCCATTGCCACCGCTTGCCGCCCAGCCTGCGGATCATGCCGTTGGTGCTGGTCGCCGCAAGCGGGATCAGCAGAAGCAGTGCAATGAAGCCGACCAGGATGAACGGCCGCTTCACGACATCCTTGAACATCTCGTCGAGTTCGAAGAAATGATCGAACCAGAAGAAGGTCATGAAATGCAGGACGGCGTAGAAGAATGCGAACAGGCCGAGCATGCGCCGCAGCTTGATCAGCCAGTTCCAGTGGCTGATGCGGCGCAGCGGCGTGACGGCCAGCGTCAGGCACAGAAAATACAGGGTCCAGTCGCCGGTGCTGCGGGTGATGAACTCGATCGGATTGGCGCCGAGGCGGTCGGTAAAGCCGTAGCCTACCAGGCGCGCGAGCGGCAGCAGCGAAGCCAGGAATACGACGCACTTGATGACGGTGATTTGCCTGGAATCGGGATTGAACATGGCCGGAAATCTCCTTGCGGCGGCCGGATAGCCGCCGCGGTCGGAATGAGTTTGCAAACCGGGGCGCCGTCTCCCCGGGCGAAGCGCTCTCAGAAAAATTTCTTGAGATCCATGCCCGTGTAAAGGGACGCCACGTCGCTGTAACCGTTGAACATCAGGGTCTTGCGCTTGCGGGTAAAAAAGCCGTCTTCGCCGATGCGCCTTTCGCTTCCCTGCGACCAGCGGGGATGGTCGACGTCGGGATTGACGTTGGAATAAAAACCGTACTCCTGCGGCGCGGACAGATTCCAGGCAGTCCGGGGCTGGTCCTTGGTAAAGCGGATCTTGACGATCGACTTGGCCGATTTGAAGCCATATTTCCATGGCACCACGATGCGCACCGGTGCGCCATTCTGGTTGGGCAGCACTTCACCGTACATGCCCAGCGTCAGCAGCGTCAGCGGGTGGTTTGCTTCGTCCAGCCGCAAGCCTTCGACATACGGCCATTCCAGCACCGGGCTGCGCAGGCCAGGCATTTGCTTCTTGTCGGCCAGGGTAATGAATTCCACGTACTTCGCATTCCCGTTGGGCTCGACCTTCTTGATGAGTTCCGACAGGGAATAGCCGACCCAGGGAATCACCATCGACCAGCCTTCGACGCAGCGCAGCCGGTAGATCCTTTCTTCCAGCGGCGCCAGCTTGAGCAGGCCGTCGAGATCGACCGTCATCGGTTTCTTGATCTCGCCTTCGATGGCGACGGTCCAGGGACGCGTCTTGAGGGAGCCGGCATTCTGGGCGGGATCCGCCTTGTCGGTGCCGAACTCGTAGAAGTTGTTGTAGGTGGTGGCGTCCTTGTAGGACGTCGGCTTGTCCATGATGACGAAGGCCGGATTGGCTTTCGCAGCCAGCTTCTGCGCGCCGGGAGCCTGGGCGAACGCCTCGCGCATGGCCATCTCGGCAAGGGCGCCGCCGGCTATGCTGCCGACGGCGAGCTGCTTGATGAAGCTGCGCCGCGATTCGAATACCGAACGCGGCGTAATTTCGGAGCCGAACGGGATATCGATGCCATTCGGGCTGCGTTTGATCAACATGGTTGCTCCGTAAGAAGGATGAAACGTTGGTTTGGCTCGCTGCTTTGTCTTCTGGGACAGACACAACCTTACAACAATTTCATCGGCTTCCCGGAAGCGACTCTGACGCTACGGACTCTGAAGCTGCGCTTAAAGGGAACCGTAGGAATGCAGGCCCGACAGGAACATGTTGACGCCCAGGAAGGCAAAGGTCGTGATCAGCAGGCCGACCAGCGACCACCATGCCGCGACTTGCCCGCGCAGACCCTTCATCAGGCGCATGTGCAGCCATGCCGCATAGTTGAGCCAGACAATCAGCGCCCAGGTTTCCTTCGGATCCCAGGACCAGTAGCCGCCCCAGGCTTCGGCCGCCCACAGCGCGCCGAGGATGGTGGCAATGGTGAAGAACGCGAAGCCGACCGCGATCGCCTTGTACATAACGTCGTCCAGCACCTCCAGCGCCGGCAGGCGGTCAGCCAGGATGCCTTTTGTCTTGAGCAGGTACGCAACGGCCACCATGGCCGCCAGCGCGAACGTGCCATAGCCGATGAAGTTGGCCGGCACGTGGATTTTCATCCACCAGCTCTGGAGTGCGGGAACCAGGGGCTGGATTTCGGATGCTTCGCGGCTGATCGTGTACCACAGCAGAAAACCGACCGCCGCCGAAATGATCAGCATGACAAATGCGCCGAGTTGCCTGGTTGCATAATGCTCTTCGTAGTACAGGTAGAACAAGGCAGTAATCAGGCAGAACAGCACGAAGACTTCATACAGGTTGGAAATCGGGATGTGCCCGATGTCCGGGCCGACCAGATAGGACTCGTACCAGCGTACTAGCATGCCGGTGAATCCGAGAATCACTGCCGACCAGCAGAGCTTGCTGCCGATCGCGCCGCCGAAGTCCGCGCGGGCCAGCAGGCCGCCCCAGTAGAACAGGGTCGACAGGAAGAACAGCGTGCTCATCCACAGGATCGCCGACTGGCTCGACAACGCGTACTTGAGGAAAAACTTGCCATTGGCGGCCTCCAGGGAGCCGCCATACAGGGAAATGGCGAACAGCGAGAGGATTGCCAGCACCGCCATCAGCCAGCGGACCGGCTTCCATTGCCAGCCCAGCCATGCGAATGTGGGAGCCGAAAGCAGCAGGATCGCCTTTTCATACACATCCATGTAGGCGGCGAAGCGGCTGAACGCGAACAGCGCCCCGGCCAGCAGGATGGCGGCATAGCCCCAGTCGACCATGCTCAAACGCCGGAAATAGCCCGGCGGCGGCGTATAGATTTGTGTCTGTGTCAGATCCATTGCTTTCTCCGTAGCGCCTGCCATGCCGGTTTTCCGGTTCACGGCGAGCCGCATTTCATACATTGCTTACGCATTGCCGGGGGTGCTTAAAACGAAGTGACCGCTTCGCACGCCCTGCCTGTTTGTTTTGATGCTAACTCAATTCGGTTTCACAAGCTGCGTCTTGAGCGTCTCGAATTCCTTTTCGAAATCCAGGGTCTTGCGCTGGGCGCTCAGCGCCATCAGCGCGTGCGTGCCGCCGGCTTCGTCCGGCTTCAGCCATACCCACAGGCGCCGTTCTCGGATGTAGAACATCGAGAATACGCCCAGCGTGAGCAGCAGGCAGCCGAAATACACGACGTTCTTTCCGGGCGACCTGGTGACCTGCAGCACCGATGCCTTGATTTCCTCGAACTCGTTGAGCTGAAGGTAGACCGGCGCCGCATAGAATGATGCGTCGGAAATGGCATTGGTTGCCAGCTGCAGGAAGCGGCCGTGCTTTTCATCTGCCGTGACTTCCTTGAGGCCATCCTTCAGACGCGCAGCTTGCCACAGTTCCCACATGCTGCCGTTCAGAATTTTCATGAAAATTTCTGCGGCTTTTTCCTGTTCCGCCGGTGGCACCCTTTCCAGGAAGCGCGAGACGGCCATGTAGCCGCTATCGCGCCCGTCGCCCGCAAAGATTTCCAGGCCGCGCAGCGCGGAGCGCTCGAGCTGCTCGCGCAGGTTGGCTGCGTTTTCCTTCTGCTCCGGCATTGCCTGCTGCGCATAGCGCTTTGCGGCCTGTTCGCGCAATCCGGCGTTGAACACCGCCGCGCGCAGCCGCATCCATTCCTGAACGGTATCGTCGTCGTCGGCAGGGATGCGCAGGTAGCGGAACGGTTCGCTCGGCGTTTCCCGCATTCCGGCAAGAAACACATAAGCGCCGTCGACTTCTACCGGCTGCATGTAGTTGTGGAATTCCTTGGCTTGCCCGTTCTTGTCGCGCAGCTTGTACTGCACGCTTGGACCGACATTCTTCAGATCCTTGTTGTTGGGATCCTTTGCTGCCGATCCCAGTTGCTTGTCGAGGCCGGCCGCGAATTTTTCATTGAAGCTCTTGGACTGATCGACCGCACGCACATCCTGGCCGCGCTGCGCCATGTTTTCCACATTGAACGGCCGGAACCCGCTCCACTCGATGGTGGTTTCGGAGCCCTTGTCGCTGGCCAGGGCCGTGGAACTGCCGACTTCGCCGGTGACGCCGAAGGTCTGGTACTCCGCGCCTCGCATGGAATGGCCGGTCACCTTGAGCCGGCTGCCGCCGTCGTCGAAGCTGGATTGATAGATGGCGATGCCCTTGTAGATCAGCGGCTCGTTGACCTTAATGGTGGCTTCAAACGTCTTGCCGGTCTCGGCATCGCGCACCACGACCTCGCTGGCGAACAGCTTGGGCATGCCGGTCGAGTAGTGTTCGACGATAAATTTTTTCAGCTGGATCGAAAACGGCAGCTCCTGCACAAGGACGCCGCTTTGCTGCGGAAGAATCGCGGTATTGGTAGTGCCGCCTTCAGGAATGAAGGTATTGCCGCGGAACGAAGGATTGCCCACACCGAGACGATGCTGCGCGGGAATATCGGCAATGATGCCACCGCCTCCGAACGCCGTTTTGCCGCCGAACCATTGCTGAAAGCGGATCGACAGGTCGGAATCGAGCAAGCCGCCGATGCAGATGATGACAATCGCGCTATGCGCAAAGATATAGCCCCACTTGTTGGCGGCACCCTGCTTGGCGGCGATCAGCACGCCACCGTCCTTGCCCACCACCTTGACCTTGTAGCCGCCGGCCGCGATACGCTGCGCGAGTTGCTGCGCGAAACCGGTCAGCGGAAATGAGGTGCTCCATTCCGCCTTGTGATGGAAATTCCGCAGCGACTGTTCGCGCACATTCTCGCGCCAGCTGCGCATGTCGCTGAGCATCTTGGGCGTGTTGCGGATGATGCACAGACTCGTGGACAGGACCAGGAATGCCATGATGAGCAGGAACCACCAGGTCGAATACACACTGTACAGGCCCAGCTTGCCGAACACCTCGAACCAGAACGGGCCGAACTGGTTGACGTAGTTCGGCATGGGCTCGTTCTGCTTGAGCACGGTGCCGATGACCGAGGCAATCGAAATCAGGGTCAGCAGGCTGATCGCAAAACGCATGGATGAAATCAGTTCGACGGCGTCGGCAAGCCAGCGTCGTTCTGTTTTCAGTTGTAACCCGGAGGTGCTTGTGCTCATGGATATTTAGACATCAAAACAAAACAAAAGAAAAGGGGGCGGCATTCGCCACCCCCTCCGTTTCTTGTTTCCTGCTTCTTTAGCTTAGGTGTTTTCTGTTTATTTCAAGCCGGCGATATAGTCGGACACTGCCTGAATCTCATCATCGGACATGCGCTTGGCAATGGTCGTCATTTGCGCGCTGTTGTTACGCGCACCGCTGCGGAAGGCGGTCAGCTGCGCGGCGGTATATTCCTGGTGCTGGCCGCCCAGGCGTGCGAATTGGGCGGGAATGCCGGCGCCGTTCGGGCCATGACAGGCGGCGCAAGCGGGAACATTCTTTTCCGCGATGCCGGCGCGATAGATCTTCTTGCCGAGTTCGACGGTATCCTTGTTGCGGGCGGCGCCCGGCTGCTGCTTCTGATTGTCGAGGTAGGCCGCGATGTTCCTCATGTCTTCATCGCTCAGCGCCTTCGAGATCGGCGTCATGATCGGGTTGTTGCGCTGCGGCGTCCTGAAATCGGCGAGCTGCTTGGCCAGGTATTCCGGATGCTGGCCCGCAATCTTTGGGTTCTGCGCAATGGTGGAATTGCCGGCAGGGCCATGGCAGGCCAGGCAGGCCGTGACGTTGCGGGACGCATCGCCCTGGGTGTAGATTGCTTCCCCTTTGGCAGGATCGGCCTTAGGCGCCTTTTTCTCTTCCGCTGCATAAGCCACCGAAGAGACTGCCAGCATTGCGACGAACAAGGACTTCACAAACGGTAAAAACGCACGGTTCATTCAAACACCCTGAGACTTGATATTAAAATTCTGGCCAGTGGCGGCGACTGCACCCCGCTTGCACGCCCGCCGGCAAGACATCGAAGCGATGGTTGCGGGCGGCACGCTGGCGCTGCAGCGCAAAATACCTTCGTGGCAGCACCGCAGCGGCGCAACACACATAACCTCTTATTGTACAATAGGTTTTTGCCGTTTTTACTTCCCTTGCTGCATTTTCTCTGCCGCTCTTCAAGCTTTTCATTTTCCCTATGTCCCTACTTTGGCAAGCCCGTTTCTTCACTACGGTGAACCATCTTCGCGATTTGCCAAAGACGCAAGTTCCGGAAATCGCCTTCGCCGGCCGCTCCAATGCCGGCAAGTCCACCGCCATCAACATCCTCTGCAATCAGAAAAAGCTTGCCTTCGCTTCGAAGACGCCCGGACGCACCCAGCACATCAACTATTTCTCGATCGGCGGCGCCCATGTTGCGCAGCACCGCAAGGACCCGACCAAGGTGGAGGAAATACGCGCGCTGCTGGTCGACCTGCCGGGCTACGGCTATGCCGAGGTGTCGGGCGATGCCAAGCTGCACTGGCAAAACCTGCTGGGCGATTACGTGCAGCGGCGCGAGCAGCTCGCCGCCCTGGTGCTTATCATGGATTCGCGCCGCCCCTTCACCGATCTCGATATCCAGATGCTGGAATGGTTTGCTCCGAGCGGAAAGCCGGTGCACTGCCTGCTGACCAAGGCGGACAAGCTGAACCGGAACGAATCGACCAACGCATTGCGCCTTGCCCGTACGGTGCTTAACAGTTATGTGGATGAACAGGGCCAGCCCTTCCCGTTCAGCGTACAGCTGTTTTCGGCATTGAAACGCATCGGCCTGGAAGAAGCGGACGAAAAGATTCAGGGATTGCTGGGCCTGGAAAATACGGAGCCTCAGGAAGAGAATTCCGGCGAAAGCCCTAGCACTGAAGACGATGAAGGCTGAATGCGCGGATTGCAGCGGAGCGTGCGGACAAAAAAAACCCTGGAGAAAGGGGAAGAT
The DNA here is from genome assembly GCF_035916955.1 of Noviherbaspirillum album. NCBI lineage: Bacteria > Pseudomonadati > Pseudomonadota > Betaproteobacteria > Burkholderiales > Oxalobacteraceae > Noviherbaspirillum > Noviherbaspirillum album. Next base: position 99,260 of record NZ_JAWIIV010000019.1, read on the forward strand.
CTCCAGGGCAGTAACGCCTTATCGCTTATGCCACGATAGGCCCCGCTCAGGGAGGAGAAGCGGGAGGTGAATGAACACCTATCGCTATGAGGGGACGACCGCCGAAAAAGTTTCATCGAATCGTATAAAGTTTGTTCATTCACTGGTTTTTGAAAACCGTCCCCACGCATCTTTTTCAAGCAACTTCTACCTATGCCCTATTCCTTTTCTCATTCCCGTTTTCCAGCCGTTCGCATGCGGCGCATGCGCAAGGATGCGTTTTCCCGTGCGCTGATGCGCGAAAATCACATTACGCCATCCGACCTGATTTATCCGGTCTTCATTCAGGAAGGCAAGAATGTGAGCGAGAAAGTCGCATCGATGCCGGGAGTCGAGCGGCTGTCGATCGATCGGCTGCTCGCCGTTGCGGAAGACTGCGTCGAGCTTGGTATTCCCGTGCTGGCGATTTTTCCGGTGATCAACCCCTCGATCAAGACGCCGGACGGTATTGAGGCTATCAATCCGGAAGGACTCGTGCCGCGCGCCGTACGTGAACTCAAGCAGCGCTTTCCCGAACTCGGCCTCTTGACGGATGTTGCGCTGGATCCGTACACCAGCCATGGCCAGGACGGCATATTGAACGCGGACGGCTATGTGCTCAACGATGAAACCACGTCCATCCTGGTCAAGCAGGCGCTGGTCCAGGCCGATGCCGGCGTCGATATCGTGGCACCGTCCGACATGATGGATGGCAGGATCGGCGCAATCCGCGATGCGCTCGAGGCGACGCAGCGCATTCATACGCGCATCATGGCGTATTCGGCCAAGTATGCGTCGGCCTTCTACGGCCCGTTCCGCGACGCGGTCGGCTCGGCCGCGAACCTCGGCAAGGGCAGCAAGGCGACGTACCAGATGGATCCGGCAAACAGCGACGAGGCGCTGCGCGAAGTCGCCCATGACCTGGAGGAAGGCGCCGACATGGTCATGGTCAAGCCCGGCATGCCTTATCTGGACATCGTGCGCCGCGTCAAGGACGAGTTCAAGGTGCCGACGTTCGCATATCAGGTCAGCGGCGAATACGCGATGATCAAGGCAGCGGCCCAGAACGGCTGGCTCGATCACGACAAGGCGATGATGGAATCGATGCTGGCCTTCAAGCGAGCCGGTGCGGATGGTGTCCTGACTTACTTCGCGCGGGATATTGCGCGTCACCTCCGGCAAAGCTGAGGAACCGCGGGAGGCTGGCTCCGGCATTGCCGCGCTTCCCTTGCATGCAAGGCAGGAGAAGCGGCGATGCGGGTCTGCCCTCGCCTCCCTTCCACTGCCTTTTCCCTGCCCGATTCGGTCTCCTGGTCCGCTTCATCGCGATTTCCTCGCCCGGGGCTTCATCGGCTGCGCCTGGCCTTAACGATCAACATTCGCTGTCCGTGCATGGAAATCTTTCACATTACCCCTTCGTGTATTACCCAGCTTGCTGATCCCAATGCGCAAATGCCTCCGGGCGGCTTCCTGTGGATCGATGCGACGCATGAAGAAGTCACGGCCGATACCCAGGCCTGGCGCGATGCGATCGAGCGCATGACGAACGTGCATGTCTATGACCTTCACCTGACCGATGCGATTAATCTGAATCATCCTTCCTATTTCGACTCCACCCAGGAGTACGCGATGGTCGTGTTCCGCAAGCTCGCGCTGGATGGCAGCAGCGATGCGCGCATCGACACCGATGCCGCTGGGCAGTCACGGAAGATTCCTCCGGCACTGACCAAACTGGCAACCCGGCCGGTGACATTCATGCTGATGGAAGGCGCGCTGGTCACCGTGCATGCATCGCAGAGCCGGACCATCGAAGGGGTACGCGCACGTTTGCTGGAGCAGCGCGCGCGCGGCAATGGCAATGGCAATGGCAATAACAATGGCAATCTCCATGTTGCCCGGCTGCCGTCATCGCCGGCGGAACTCATGCTGCGGCTCCTCAATGTCATGGTGGACCAGTACCTTGCGCTGCGCCAGCCGCTGAGCGGGCAGATCGACCGCTGGCAGCGTGCACTGCTCAATCCGCGCAGCCGCTTCAATGACTGGATGGCGCTGCTCGACGCACGCGTCGAACTGCGCAAGCTTGATCACCTGTGCGAAGGCCAGCGCGATGCGTTGCAGGAGCTTCGCGACTATCTCGTCGACACACAGGATGAGGGCGCTCCCAACCGCGGCATGGACCTGCTGCTGGTGAGGATCAACGACGTGATGGAACACATCACCCGGGTGCTCACCCATGCCCAGCGGATGGAAGCGAGCATTGAATCGGCGGTGCAGATTCACTTCTCCGCGATGGCGCACCGCACCAGCGAAATCATGCGCACTCTGACCGTCATTACCGCCCTGTTCATGCCGTTGACATTGATTACTGGCATATTTGGCATGAACTTCGATGAGATGCCGCTGCTGAAGGATGCCTTGGGCTTCTGGATCACGATTGGGCTGATGGGGGTCATCGTTGCCGGCCTGCTTCTTTTCTTCCACCGCAAGCGCTATCTCGAAGACAAGGCGACGGACGAGCATCGCTGACAGCAAAAAGCGCTCCCCGGAGCGCTTTTTAATTGATATCCAACTGATTCTTACTTTTTGCGTCTGGTCACAGGCAGACGGGCTTACTTGTTGGGCTGTGGCGTCAGGCGCAGGTAGGGACGCGGCGCCGTATATCCTTTCGGATACTTCTGCTTGATCACCGCTTCATCCTGCACAGTCAGCGGGATGATCACATCGTCGCCGTCCTTCCAGTTGCCCGGCGTGGCGACCGTGTAGCCGTCGGTCAGCTGCAGCGCATCGATGACGCGCAGCACTTCATCGAAGTTGCGGCCTGTGCTCATCGGATAGGTGATGATCAGTCTTACCTTCTTCTTCGGGTCGATCACGAACAGCGAGCGTACCGTTGCGCTTTCCGACTGGTTCGGATGAATCATGTCGTACAGCTGCGCGACGGACTTGTCGGCATCGGCAATGATGGGAAACCCGACGACGGTTTTCTGGGTGTCCTCGATATCCTTGATCCATTGCACATGCTTGTCAGCCGGGTCGACGGACAAGGCGATGGCCTTGACATTGCGCTTGTCGAATTCCGGTTTCAGCTTCGCCGTCAGGCCGAGTTCGGTAGTGCAGACCGGGGTGAAATCGGCCGGATGAGAGAACAGTACCACCCAGGAGTCGCCCGCCCACTCGTGGAATTTGATCTTGCCGATGGACGAATCCTGCTCGAAATCGGGTGCGGTATCGCCAAGCCGTAATGTCATGTCGTTCTCCCAGTCAGTTATTGAACGCTTAACTATAGTGGGTTGCGTTCGGCTGCTCAAGAATAAAGTTGTCAGTTTCTTATAACCATACCGAATATGCGTATGCGATGCCGGCCAAACTAAAGTTTCCCCGCCTTTTCAAGGACGTCGAGAAACTTGTCGGCATTCTGATATCCGATCACGCGGCCGCCGGAAATCTCGCGGCCCTGCTTGTCGAAGAAAATAATGGCCGGCGGTCCGAAAAGATTGAAGCGCTTGAGCAGGCGCCTGTCGTCCTCGTTATTCGCCGTGACGTCGGCCTGAAGCAGGAGCATTTCCGAAAACCTTGCCTGGATGCGCGGATCCGAAAAAGTCAGCTTCTCCATTTCCTTGCAGGAGACGCACCAGTCGGCATAGAAGTCGAGCATCACGGTCTTGCCGCCCGCCTTCGCGATTTCCGCATCCAGGTCCGCCAGCGAAGTCACGCGGACGAACTTGGTGTGCCGGGCCTCTCCGTCCAGGTGGGCGAGCGGTGCCAGCGCATCGCGGCCGCCGGTGGCCACGCCTACCAGCTGCACCAGGCCCAAGCCGGCGAAGACCAGTGCCAGCAGCTTCGCCCGCCAGCCGTGCCTCGCGGCACGAAGCAGGTAAATGCCATAGCCGATGCCGAGCATCGCCCAGCCCAGCATGGGAACCCAGCCGGGCGTGACCGGTGCAATGATCCAGAGCGCCATGGCCAGCATCAGGATGCCGAAAAACAGCTTGACCGACTGCATCCATGCGCCGGCGCGCGGCAGCAATGTTCCGGCAGACAGGCCGACCAGCAGCAATGGCACGCTCATGCCGATGGCCATCGCAAACAGGGCGCTACCGCCGATCACGACGTTGCGGGTCTGGCTGATATAGAGCAGCGCGCCCGCCAGCGGCGCGGCAACGCAGGGGCCGACGATCAGCGCGGAAATGGCTCCCATGCTGAAGACGCCAAGGAACCTGCCCGACACCTGTTTCCCGGAGGCGGCGCTCAGGCGCTGCTGGATCGCGGCCGGCACCTGCAGTTGGTAGACATCGAACATCGACAGCGAAAGAACGGCGATCAGCAGCGCGAATGCGCCGAGCACCCATGGATTCTGCAGCGCCGCGGCAAGTCCCTCGCCGGCGAGTCCGGCGGCGATCCCCATCGCGGTATAGATCAGCGCCATGCCGAGCGAATAGGCGACCGACAACGCAAGGCCGCGGCCGCGGCTGACCTGCCCGCCGTCGCCAATGATGATCGATGACAGGATGGGGACCATCGGCAGCACGCATGGCGTAAAGGAAAGACCCAGTCCAAGCAGAAGGAACAGCGGAAGTATGCCAAGCAGGTTGCCGCTTTGCAGCGCGGCTTCGATACGCCCGGTCTCGCCGTCGGGCTGGAATGCCGGTGGTGCGCCCGCAATCGATATCGCAGCCTGCTCCTGACCGCCGCGAATCGCGGACAGCAACCCTCCGCCGCCGGGCGAGAGCGTGGCGACCGACTCCATCGGCGCATAGCACAGACCCTGATCGGCGCAACCCTGCGACATGACCTTGAGACTAAAACTTGAGGCCGCAGTCACTGGAAGAGTGATGGCAACCGCCTTGCGATAGGTCTCGACGTCTTTCTGGAAGGTCTCGTCGAACTTGATTTTTCCATCCGGGATCACGGGTGTGCCAAGCTGCGCGCCCGTTGCGCTGAACGCGAAGCGCTCGCGGTACATGTAATAGCCATCCGCAATGGTGAAGGTGATTTCGGCAGTGCCGGGATCGATCATCCTCGCCGCAAATTTGAAGGCTTTTTCCGGCGGCAGAAAGTCGTCTTCCGCCTGTGCAACATGAGGCAACAACAGGCACAGCCACGCGGTCGCAATGACGAACAGGCGCGTCATTGCGCGATAAGCCGTGCTGGCGCAGAGCGAGTCAGACATCCACATCCTTCCTTGTTTCGGCAACCAGCCATTGTAGATACGCAGGCAATCCGTGCAGGATCGGCAGCGCAATGATTTCCGGCACCTCATACGGGTGGAGGCGCCTGATCACCGTTTCGATTTCATCATAGCGGTCCATCGTCGATTTCACCATGATTGCGATCTCCGCGGCATCCTCGACCTTGCCTTCCCAGCGATAGACAGATTGGATGGGGGGCAGGATGTTCACGCATGCGGCGGTGCGCATGCCGACCAGTTCGCCGGCGATGCGCCTGGCCGTGGCCTGGTCGGGCACGTTCGTGATAATCAATAGCGGTTGTTGGCTGGCGGAATGCATTGACACGATCTGGATTTTATTTGAGAAGTCGCCGGCGGGTCAGGACCGTGGCGATATAGAAGCCGGCAATACTGTACGCCAGCAGCACGCCGATGTCAGCCGCAGGTGTGGCGGGCCACTCGCCGAGAATCAGCGGTCGGATCAGGCTGACGGCCGCACCCAGGGGCAGGAGCTGGGCAAACCACTGCAGCCACGGCGGCAACTGGGCTACCGGATAATACACCCCCGACAGGAACACCATCGGGGTCAGTACGAGCGTGAAATAATAAGTGAAAAAATCGTAACCCTTTGCCATGGCATTAATGATCAGTCCGAGGGAAGCGAACGCGATTCCGATCAAAAACAGCAGCGGCAATACCAGGAACACCTTGCCGTGCAGCCCGATTCCCAGCAGGAAAATCACGCCAAGGATCGCCACGCCGGAGAACAATGCCTTGGTCGCCGCCCACAGCATTTCGGCAAGCACTACGTCATCAAGTGCCAGCGGTGCATTCAGCAAGGCTTCCCATGTTTTCTGCACATGCATGCGGGAGAATGCCGAATACAGGGTTTCGAAGGAGGCAGCCATCATGACCGACATGCAGATCGAACCGGATGCCAGAAACTGAATGTACGGTACGCCGTCAATCGACTGCAACAGGCTGCCCAGCCCATAGCCGAACGCAATCAGCGTGATCAACGGGTCGGCAATGTTCCCAAGTATGCTTGCCAGGGCCAGCTTCTTCCAAACAAGGAGGTTGCGCCTCCAGATCGGAATGAAGCGCAGCGAGCAGACCGGCAGCGCGTAACGGGCGGAGGGCATGTTTTCAATCCCTCATTTCGCGTCCGGTCAACTTCAGGAACAGGTCTTCAAGGTTCGCGGGGCGATGCAGATAGCGCACGCCGCTGGCGCCATGCAGGCTGGCCAGCAAGCCTTTCGCATCATTGGTATAGCAAAATACTGTTTCGCCGCTGATTTCCATTCGTCCTGCATGCCGGATACCGTCAGAGCGGCCCCAGGCGATTGCGCCGTCGCCGTACACTTCCACCACTTCGGCCTCGATATGTTCGGCGATCAATGCATGCGGAGCGCCTTCGGCGATCAGCTTGCCATGATCGATGACCGCCAGTCGATCACACAGGCGTTCCGCCTCGTCCATGAAATGGGTGGTGAGCACAATGGTCTTTCCCTCATTCAGCAAGGATTTCAGGCGATCCCATATCATGTGGCGAGCTTGTGGATCGAGGCCGGTGGTCGGCTCGTCCATGAAGATGAGATCCGGATCATTCACCAGCGCGCGCACCAGCGTAAGGCGGCGCTTCATGCCACCGGAAAGCTCGCCGATGTTGGCAGTTCTCTTGGCGGTCAGGTTAGCGAATTCCAGCAATTTCGGAATGCGGGCCTTGATCACGTCTTCCGCCAGGCCAAAATAGCGTCCGAACACCAGTAGATTTTCCTCGACCGTGAAGTCCGGGTCGAGGTTGTCGCCTTGCGGTACGACACCGACTCTCACCCTGGCCGCACGGGCCTGTTTGGGTACCGGGTATCCGACTAATCGTATCTCGCCGCTATCGGGCTCGGTCAGGCCTAGACAAAGCCGCAAGGTCGTTGTCTTGCCCGCGCCGTTCGGGCCAAGCAGACCGTAACATTCCCCGCGCCGCAGCGAGAAGGAAACACCGTCCACGACAAGCGCTCGTGCCTTTCCCATGCCATAGGACTTACGGAGATCGGACACGGAAAGGACATCGGAGGAATCGAGCATGCAGCGCCGGGTTCTGACACAAAGCGCATATCTTGCCACAAACGTCCAAACGACATTGAAGGCGGCTCAAGCGCCAGGACAGGTCCATGCAAGGCAAACGGCAAAGCCCAATGCAAAAAGCCAGGCAGTAGACATGCCTGGCTTTTTCAAATGCTCAGCCCTTGTGCAGGGCGGCGATTATTCTGCAGTTTGCACTTCGGTTGCGTCGCTGATTTCCGGACGATCGACCAGTTCAACGAACGCCATCGGTGCGTTGTCGCCCTGGCGGAAACCCATCTTCAGGATACGCAGGTAGCCGCCGTTGCGGTTTGCATAACGGGGGCCCAGTTCGGCGAAGAGCTTGAGGACGATCTCGCGGTCACGCAGGCGGGAGAATGCCAGACGCTTGTTCGACAGGTTGTCGGTCTTGCCCAGTGTGAGGATGGGCTCGACGACGCGGCGCAGTTCCTTCGCTTTCGGCAGCGTGGTCTTGATCGCTTCATGACGCAGCAGGGAGACGGTCATGTTGCGGAGCATTGCCAGACGGTGGGAAGAAGTACGATTCAGTTTGCGTAGACCGTGACGGTGGCGCATGTTATTTCCTTTCAGTTTGAGTTTGAATCCAGCTCTTCTATCAATCGATCTCTGTCGAATGCGGGCCGGTAATGATTAATGTTGCAAGTACCAATTACTGCTGGAACAGCGGGAGCGGGATTATAACCGCTCCCTGCTGTCCTTGGGGCCGGAATTACTTTTCCAGACCTGCCGGCGGCCAGTTTTCAAGCTTCATGCCGAGCGTCAGACCGCGCGAGGCGAGAACTTCCTTGATCTCGTTGAGCGACTTACGGCCAAGGTTCGGCGTTTTGAGCAGTTCGTTTTCGCTGCGCTGGATCAGATCGCCGATGTAGTAGATGTTCTCGGCTTTCAGGCAGTTCGCGGAACGCACTGTAAGCTCGAGGTCGTCGACCGGGCGCAACAGGATCGGGTCGACCGAAGGAGCGCGCGACGGCGCCTCGGCGGCCGCTTCCGTGCCTTCCAGGGCGGCAAACACGTTAAGCTGGTCGACCAGCACGCGGGCCGACTGGCGAATCGCCTCTTCAGGCGAAATGACGCCGTTTGTCTCGATATTGATGACGAGCTTGTCGAGGTCGGTACGTTGTTCCACGCGAGCGGACTCGACCGCATAGGAAACGCGGCGGACCGGCGAGAACGATGCATCGAGGATGATACGTCCAATAGTCTTGTTCGCGTCCTCGGACAGGCGGCGAACGTTGCCGGGAACGTATCCACGGCCTTTTTCAACCTTGATCTGCATATCGAGCTTGCCGCCGGCAGTCAGATGTGCAATCACGTGTTCCGGATTGATCAGCTCGACATCATGCGGCAGATCGATGTCCGAAGCGTAGACCGCGCCTTCGCCATCCTTCTTCAGCGTCAGCGTGACTTCGTCACGATTGTGCAGCTTGAATACCACGCCTTTCAGGTTGAGCAGCATGTCGACCACGTCTTCCTGTACGCCATCAAGCGAGGAATACTCGTGAACGACACCGGCGATGGTCACTTCGGTCGGCGCATAGCCAACCATCGACGACAGCAGAACGCGACGCAGCGCATTGCCGAGCGTATGGCCGTAACCGCGCTCGAAAGGCTCCATGACGACCTTTGCGTGACCGGCACCAAGTGCCTCAACTTCAATGATACGGGGCTTCAACAGACTGTTTTGCATGAAATGTCCTCTTCAATACCCTCGGCTCGTTACACCGATAAGGCTGATGGCATTACAAAGAAACCCGCCTCGCTTCTCAGCGAGGCGGGCGGGGGAAAAACGATTAGCGGGAATACAATTCAACGATCAGAGATTCGTTGACGTCATTGGCGATTTCGGTACGGTCCGGCATCGATTTGAATGTGCCTTCCATTTTCTTCGCGTCGACGGCAACCCAGGAGGGCATGCCGCCCTGCTCTGCCAGCGACAGCGCTTCAATGATACGAGCCTGCTTCTTCGCCTTTTCGCGGACCGCGACGACGTCGCCTGCCCTGACTTGGTAGGAAGCAATATTGACTACTTCACCATTGACGGTGAACGCCTTGTGGCTGACCAGCTGACGCGCTTCGGCGCGCGTTGAACCGAAGCCCATGCGATAGGCAACATTGTCCAGACGGGATTCGAGCAGCTTCAGCAGGTTCTCGCCGGTATTGCCCTTGCGGCGGTCCGCTTCGGCAAAGTAACGGCGGAACTGGCGCTCGAGAATACCGTACATACGCTTGACCTTCTGCTTTTCACGCAGCTGATTACCGTAGTCCGATGTACGTGCACCGGATGTACGACCATGCTGACCCGGCTTGGAGTCCAGCTTGCACTTGGAATCCAGCGAGCGGCGCGAGCTCTTAAGAAACAGGTCGGTGCCTTCACGGCGGGAGAGTTTTGCTTTGGGTCCGATATAACGTGCCACGTTAATTTCCTTTTGTAAATGACGCCCCGGACCGGAGGTAGAAACCCCGGCAGGCGCTAGTCTGATCTCGCCGCAGCGGAAGGCAGACAGTGGTCTTAAGAACAAAACCCGCCAAAGTTTCTGGCGGGCGATACTATGTATTGCAACCTGCTATTGTAACGCGTCGGTACCGATTTAGATACGACGACGCTTCGGCGGACGGCAACCGTTATGCGGAACCGGCGTGACATCCTGAATCTGGGTGATTTTAATGCCCAGGTTGTTCAGTGCACGAACGGCGGATTCACGGCCAGGGCCCGGACCCTTGATACGCACTTCAAGGTTCTTGACGCCGCACTCGACAGCAACCTTACCGGCTGCTTCGGCTGCAACCTGAGCTGCAAAGGGAGTGGACTTGCGGGAGCCCTTGAAGCCAGCGCCGCCCGATGTCGCCCAGGACAATGCATTGCCCTGACGGTCGGTGATGGTGATGATCGTGTTGTTGAAGGACGCGTGGATATGCGCGATGCCTTCCGCAACGTTCTTTTTAACTTTTTTCCGCACGCGTGCCGCAGCGGAGTTATTCGGGGCTTTTGCCATGGTGATTTCCTTGAATCCGACTTCCAGTCAAACGGCGCTGAATTATTTCTTCAGCGACTGAGCTGCCTTGCGCGGGCCTTTGCGTGTACGCGCATTGGTGCGGGTACGCTGGCCGCGAGCCGGCAAGCCTTTCCGATGGCGCATGCCACGGTAGCAACCCAGGTCCATCAGGCGCTTGATGCTCATCGAAACTTCACGACGCAGGTCTCCCTCAACGACAAACTTGCCGATTTCGTCGCGCAGCTTCTCCAGCTCGTTATCGTCCAGGTCCTTGACCTTCTTCGTGGTCGGAACACCCGTCTTGGTGCAGATGTCTTCGGCGCGCGGACGGCCGATTCCATAAATCGCTGTCAAGCCGATAACGGTGTGTTGATGGTTGGGGATGTTGACCCCTGCAATACGTGCCATTCGTTATTCCTCGATCAATAACGTTAATTAACCTTGGCGCTGCTTATGACGCGGTTCTGTGCAGATTACACGAACAACGCCCTTGCGCTTGATGATCTTGCAGTTGCGGCAGATCCGCTTTACTGATGCGAGCACTTTCATTTTCGCCCTCTTTCTTACAGTTCTGGTTACTTTATTTGGTACGGAACACGATTCGTGCCCGGCTTAAATCGTACGGTGTCAATTCAACTGTGACTTTATCGCCAGGAAGAATGCGTATGTAATTCATACGCATTTTTCCGGAAATATGTCCGAGAACAACGTGCCCGTTTTCCAACTTGACTCTAAACGTTGCATTGGGAAGATTCTCTAGAACTTCCCCCTGCATCTGGATTACATCGTCTTTTGCCATTCGCTTCGCTCTTCTTCTGGGTCGCCTATCGCGTCACTATCGTGTCGGGATGCCACCCTTGAAATTCGCTTTGCGAAGAAGCGACTCGTACTGCTGCGACATCACATAATTCTGAACCTGTGCCATGAAGTCCATTGTTACGACCACGATAATCAGCAGTGAAGTGCCGCCAAAATAGAAAGGCACCTTCCACCTTGCGATCAGAAACTCCGGCAGCAAGCAAACCAGTGTGATGTACACCGCACCAACAAGAGTCAGACGCATCAGAATCTTGTCGATATACCGGGCGGTCTGATCACCCGGGCGGATGCCTGGAACGAATGCACCACTCTTCTTCAGGTTGTCCGCGGTTTCTTTGCTATTGAATACCAGAGCGGTATAGAAGAAGCAAAAGAACACAATTGCGACAGCATACAGCAAGGCATGGATCGGCTCGCCTGGCGCCAGCGAAGCAGCGAGATCCTTCAGGAAGCGAACAAATGCATTATTTGCTTCACCCGAAGTGAACCAGCTGGTAATCGTCGCTGGAAACAGGATGATCGACGAAGCGAAAATCGGAGGAATTACACCCGCCATGTTCAGCTTCAACGGCAGATGACTGCTTTGTCCGCCGTAGATCTTGTTTCCGACTTGCCGCTTGGCATAGTTGACGAGGATCTTTCGCTGACCGCGTTCAATGAACACAACCAGGTAAGTCACCGCCGCTACGATTACGCAAATCAATATCGCCGACAATGCGCTCATCGAACCGGTGCGAACCAACTCGAACAAGCCCCCTATTGCGCTTGGCAAGCCAGCCGCAATACCTGCGAAGATGATGATCGAAATACCATTTCCCAGCCCGCGCTCAGTGATCTGCTCACCAAGCCACATCAGGAACATCGTCCCTGTCACCAGAGTTATTGCAGTCGTCAAGCGAAACGCTAGGCCCGGCTCAATGACCAGACCAGCCTGCGACTCCAATGCAACTGCAATGCCGAACGCCTGGAAAGCTGCCAATACGAGAGTGCCATAGCGCGTGTACTGGGTAATCTTTCGTCTGCCCGCTTCGCCTTCCTTCTTTAGCGCCTCAAGCTGAGGCGAAACGACGGACATCAGTTGCATGATGATCGATGCCGAGATATACGGCATGATTCCCAATGCAAAGATGGTAAAGCGAGAAAGTGCACCGCCGGAGAACATGTTAAACATTCCCAGGATACCGCCCTGGTTTTGTCTGAACAGTTCAGCCAACTGTGTCGGATCGATTCCCGGGACGGGAATGTGCGCTCCGATTCGATAAACTACCAGTGCAGCGAGCAGGAACCACAGGCGACCCCATGGAAATCCGCTTGCAGCGCTTTTAGCGAGTTGGGGTGTCGTCGCCAATTATTGCTCCGGACATATCGGTCGCTTACGCAACCGAACCACCTGCGGCTTCGATTGCAGCTTTAGCACCCTTAGTCGCGATCAAGCCCTTGATCGTGACTTTCTTCGTCAGTTCGCCAGCCTTGATGACACGGACGACGCGAGCGAGTTGGGATACCAGGCCGGCCTGCTTTACCGCGAGCAGATCGATTTCCGCGACAGGAAGATTCTCCAGGTCGCCGAGACGAACTTCCGCCTTGTAAGGCGTTGCGAGTGACTTGAAACCGCGCTTCGGCAGACGACGCTGCAGCGGCATCTGACCGCCTTCGAAGCCGACCTTGTGGAAGCCGCCCGAACGAGATTTCTGACCCTTGTGACCACGGCCTGCTGTCTTGCCCAGGCCGGAACCGATACCGCGTCCGACGCGACGCTTAGCGTGCTTTGCGCCGTCCGCAGGTTGAATGTTATTCAATTCCATGATTTGCTCCGTTCGCAAGCGCAAGGCTTACGACACCACTTTCACGAGATACGCCACTTTGTTGATCATGCCGCGGATAGACGGTGTGTCCTGCAGTTCCGATACGGAATTGACACGACGCAGACCAAGCCCACGAACAGTTGCACGATGGTCCTGGCGTGTGCCGATCAGGCCCTTTACCAGCTTGACTTTGATTGTGTTAGCCATTCGAATCACCTTAACCAAGGATCTCTTCGACCGACTTGCCGCGCTTGGCTGCAATTTCGGAAGGAGTATTCATCTTCGACAAGCCATCGATCGTGGCGCGAACCATGTTGTAAGGGTTCGTCGAGCCGTTCGACTTGGCCACGACGTTCGTGACGCCCATGACTTCGAAGATTGCGCGCATCGGGCCGCCTGCGATCACGCCGGTACCATCTTTTGCCGGCGAGATCATCACCGAGGATGCACCGTGCTTGCCTGTTACGGTGTGCTGCAGGGTACCGTTTTTCAACGTAACCTTGATCATCTTGCGACGTGCTTCTTCCATCGCCTTCTGCACTGCAACCGGCACTTCCTTCGACTTGCCCTTGCCCATGCCGATACGGCCATCACCGTCGCCGACCACTGCCAGTGCTGCGAAACCCATGATACGGCCACCCTTGACCACTTTGGTCACACGGTTAACCGCAATCATTTTTTCGCGCATGCCGTCGTCGCGCTCTTCGCCCTGAGGCGTCTTTGCTTGCATTTTTGCCATGACGATTCTTCCTTAGAACTTCAGACCGGCTTCGCGGGCTGCTTCTGCGACTGCTTTAACGCGGCCGTGATAGCGAAAACCGGATCGGTCGAATGCGACTTCTGCAATTCCTGCCTTCAGCGCCTTTTCCGCAACGCGCTTGCCAACCAGTGCGGCAGCAGCAGCATTGCCACCCTTGCCGGATTTGCCTGCCAGCTCCTGACGAACTTCTGCTTCCAGCGTCGAAGCGGATGCCAGGATTGTCGCGTCCGGTCCGATGATATTTGCGTAAATATGCAGGTTGGTGCGATGCACGGCCAGGCGATTTACTTTCAACTCCGCGATCTTCGCGCGAGTTTGGCGAGCGCGGCGCAGACGTGATTGTTTCTTGTCCATCGTCAACCCCTTTACTTCTTCTTGGTTTCTTTGAGCGTAACCACTTCGTCCACATAGCGGACGCCCTTGCCTTTGTACGGCTCGGGGCTGCGGTACGCGCGAACTTCAGCAGCGGTCTGACCGACCTTCTGCTTATCGACACCCTTGATCACGATCTCGGTCTGTGACGGGGTCTCGCACTTCACGCCTGCGGGCATCTGGTGCACGACGGGATGCGAAAAGCCCAGCGACAGATTCAGCTTGTCGCCCTGAGCTTGTGCACGGTATCCGACGCCGACGAGAGAAAGCTTTTTCTCGAAACCCTTCGTCACGCCAAGAACCATATTGTTCACCAGCGCACGCAGGGTGCCGGACATTGCATTTGCTTCGCGGCTTTCATCAGCCGGCGTAAACAGCAGCGTGTTATTTTCGTTGGCGACTTTCACCAGACCGTTCAGCGGCATGGAGAGAGTACCCAGGGTGCCTTTGACAGTGATCCTGTCGGCGGCAATTGTCACTTCCACACCAGCCGGAAGTGCAATGGGCATTTTACCTACTCGGGACATCTTGCGCTCCTTAGGCCACGTAGCAAATCACTTCGCCACCGACACCGGTTGCGCGTGCTTTGCGGTCTGTCATCACGCCCTTCGGTGTGGAGACAATTGCCACACCAAGGCCGTTCATCACGGTCGGGATATCATCCTTGCCTTTGTAGATACGCAGGCCGGGACGCGATACACGCTCGAGACGCTCGATTACAGGACGGCCGGCATAGTACTTAAGGCCGATCTTCAGCTCCGACTTACCTTCTGCCTCGGATACCGCATAGTCCTCGATGTAGCCCTCGTCCTTGAGGACGTTGGCAATCGCCACTTTGACTTTGGACGACGGCATTGCAACCGTTGTCTTTTGAACGCCTTGTGCGTTCCGGATACGGGTCAGCATATCGGCGATAGGATCGCTCATACTCATTGCTTGTTCTCCTATTACCAGCTAGCTTTAGTGATACCCGGAATGTCACCACGCATGGCGATTTCACGGATCTTGGTACGTGCCAAACCGAATTTGCGGAAGGTGCCGCGCGGGCGACCTGTCATCGCACAGCGGTTACGCTGGCGAGTCGGATTCGCATTTCGTGGCAGCGCCTGCAGTTTCAGGCGAGCTTCGTAACGCTCTTCTTCCGATTTTGTTTGGTCGTCGATGATTGCCTTCAACTCGGCGCGCTTACCTGCGTATTTCTTAACCAGGTCTGCACGCTTTTGTTCACGGTTAATCAGTGCCAGTTTTGCCATGGCATCCTCAGTTTCTGAACGGGAATTTAAATGCGGCGAGGAGCGCTTTCGCTTCGTCGTCGGTCTTCGCAGTCGTCGTGATGCTGATATTCATACCACGCAGCGCGTCGATCTTGTCGTATTCGATCTCGGGGAAAATGATCTGCTCTTTCACGCCGATGTTGTAATTACCACGACCATCGAATGCACGACCGGACACACCGCGGAAGTCACGAACGCGCGGCAGCGCAACCGTAATCAGACGATCCAGAAATTCGTACATGCGCGCACCGCGCAGAGTGACCATGCAACCGATCGGGTAACCTTCGCGGATCTTGAAGCCCGCGATCGCTTTACGCGCCTTGGTTACGACCGGCTTCTGACCTGCGATCTTTGTCAGATCACCAACCGCATGCTCGATCACTTTCTTGTCTGCGACTGCTTCCGACAAACCCATGTTCAGGGTGATCTTTGTCAGGCGCGGGACTTCCATCACGGACTTGTAGCCAAACTTGCTGGTCAAGTCAGTGACGACTTTTTCTTTATAAAATTCTTGGAGACGGGCCATGATGTCTTACACCTTAACGACTTCGCCATTGGACTTGTAGACGCGAACCTTCTTGCCGTCTACAACCTTGTAGCCCACACGATCTGCCTTGCCGGTCGCGGCGTTGAACAACGCGACGTTGGAGACATGAATCGGCATCAGCTTGTCGACGATGCCGCCAGTTGCACCGGTCATCGGATTCGGCTTGGTCGCCTTCTTGGCAACGTTCACACCCTCGACGACGACGTGGTTAGCATCAACACGCTGCTGAACCACACCGCGCTTGCCTTTGTCCTTACCGGTCAGGACAATTACCTCGTCGTTTTTACGAATCTTGCTCATAACGACTCCTTACAGAACTTCAGGCGCGAGCGACACGATCTTCATGAAGCGCTCGGTACGCAACTCACGCGTAACCGGCCCGAAGATGCGTGTGCCGATCGGCTCAAGCTTGGCATTCAGCAATACCGCGGCATTGCCATCGAACTTCACCAGAGAACCATCCTGGCGGCGTACGCCCTTGGCTGTACGAACGACCACGGCGTTATAGATCTCGCCTTTTTTCACACGTCCGCGAGGCGCTGCGGATTTGACCGTGACTTTGATGATGTCGCCGATGCTGGCATAACGGCGCTTGGAACCACCCAGCACCTTAATGCACAGGACTTCACGCGCACCCGTGTTGTCGGCTACTTCGAGCCGGCTTTCAGTTTGAATCATAGTATTTTCTTTCCCAACTTAATCCGCTCTTCCGCCCTACGCGGCCTTGCGGTCAGTCTTGGTCCTGTCAGCCGACTTTAGCAAAGCCGCGCCGATTAGGTGGACGGTTACAAAAACTACTGCAGCACAGCTTGGCAGCTGCGCGATTTTTTCGAACTGCAGGGTACTGCAAATGGTCGCCGCGCGCTACCTTTTGCGACAACCAAGCCCGGCATTATGGCACCATAACGCCGGGCTAGCAACAACTTATTGAAAACAATTTAGACGATTTGTGCGACCTGCACCACACGGGTGACAGACCATGCCTTCGTCTTGGAGATCGGGCGACCTTCTTGAATTTCAACAGTGTCGCCTTCCTTCGCCTGGTTGCCTTCGTCGTGTGCGTGATACTTATTGGAACGCACGACGATCTTGCCGTACAACGGATGCTTGACACGACGCTCGACGAGAACCGTCACGGTCTTGTCCATCTTA
Source organism: Noviherbaspirillum album (assembly GCF_035916955.1). Classification (NCBI taxonomy): domain Bacteria; kingdom Pseudomonadati; phylum Pseudomonadota; class Betaproteobacteria; order Burkholderiales; family Oxalobacteraceae; genus Noviherbaspirillum; species Noviherbaspirillum album. The sequence goes on from NZ_JAWIIV010000019.1 coordinate 116,267, forward strand.
TCGGATACGACCTTGCCGACCAGGGTGCGCTTGAGCGACTGTTTTACTTGATCGTTCATTATTTTGCGTCCTTCTGATTCATGACGGTCTTGACACGTGCGATATCGCGACGCACCTTCTTGAGTTGCGCGGTGTTGTTCAGCTGCTGCGTTGCGATTTGCATACGCAGACCGAATTGCGCCTTGAGCAACTCGTTAAGCTCTTTCTGGAGCGCTGCTTCGTCCTTGCCGCGGAGTTCAGATGCTTTCATATTTCACTCCTGTTATTGGCCGACTTGACGAACGACGAAAGTGGTCAACAGCGGCAGCTTGGCAGCTGCGAGGCGGAATGCCTCGCGTGCCAGCGCTTCGTCGACACCGTCCATCTCGTACAGCACTTTACCCGGCTGGATTTCAGCCACGTAGTACTCCGGATTACCCTTACCGTTACCCATACGCACTTCAGCGGGCTTCTGGGAAATCGGCTTGTCCGGGAAAATGCGGATCCAGATACGGCCGCCACGCTTGATGTGACGAGTCATTGCACGACGCGCCGCTTCAATCTGGCGAGCTGTAATGCGCCCGCGACCAACCGCTTTCAGGCCGAATTCGCCAAACGAGACGGCGGTGCCGCGCTCGTGCGAAATGCCCTTGTTACGGCCTTTTTGTTCCTTGCGATATTTTCTGCGTGCTGGTTGCAGCATGATTATTCTCCTGCTTTCTCAGCCGGTGCGGCACCGTCGGCCTTCTTGGGGGCGCGAACGCGGTTACCAGCCGGTTTAGAGCCGGGGGCTCCTTCGGATCCCTCAGGCTTGCGGGGACGCGGACGTCCGCCCGGTTTGCCATCGTCACGGCGCGGGCCACGACGCTTCTTGTCGTCTTCCGCCGGTGTCTCGATGGTCGGTGCTTCGCCACTGGCGAGACGATCGCCCTTGTAGACCCAGACCTTGATACCGATGATGCCGTAGGTTGTCTCTGCTTCACCAAAACCATAGTCGATATCGGCACGCAGGGTATGCAGAGGCACGCGACCTTCGCGATACCACTCCTTGCGGGCGATTTCGATGCCGTTCAGACGGCCCGACGACATGATCTTGATGCCCTGAGCGCCCAGGCGCATTGCGTTCTGCATCGCGCGCTTCATTGCGCGGCGGAACATGATGCGCTTTTCGAGCTGCTGAGCGATCGAATCGGCGATCAGTTGGGCGTCGACCTCCGGCTTGCGGATTTCTTCGATGTTGACGTGAACCGGCACACCCATCAGCTTGGTGAGGTGCGACTTCAGAACTTCGATGTCCTCGCCCTTCTTGCCAATGACAACGCCCGGACGGGAGCTGAAAATGGTGATGCGTGCGTTCTTCGCAGGGCGCTCGATGACGATGCGTCCGACGGATGCGTTCTTCAGCTTCTTCTTCAGGTAGGCGCGGACGTCGAGATCCTCGTTCAGCATGGTGGCAAAGTTGCTATTGCCAGCATACCAACGGGATCCCCAGTTACGCGTCACCGACAGACGGAAGCCGGTTGGGTGGATTTTCTGTCCCATCGTGACTCCTTAGTTTCCGACAGTCACGTAGATGTGACAGGTTTGCTTAGAGATGCGATCGCCACGGCCTTTCGCACGCGCGATGAAGCGCTTGAGGACCGCACCTTTTTCGACGTAGATCGTCTTGACCTTGAGCTCGTCGATATCTGCGCCATCATTGTGCTCGGCGTTCGCGATTGCGGATTCGAGCACTTGCTTGATGAGCACTGCGCCTTTTTTCGGGCTGAATGCCAGGATGTTCAATGCCTGGTCGACTTTCTTGCCGCGGATCAGGTCCGCAACGAGGCGGCCTTTCTGTTCCGACAGGCGAGCACCGCGGAGGATAGCTTTAGTTTCCATCATCGCACCTTATTTCTTAGCCTTTTTATCGGCGGCGTGACCCTTGAACGTACGGGTCAACGCAAATTCGCCGAGCTTGTGACCGACCATGTTTTCAGAAACATAGACCGGCACATGCTGTTTGCCGTTGTGAACAGCGATCGTCAGGCCAATGAAATCCGGCATGATTGTCGAACGACGAGACCAAGTCTTGATTGGCTTCTTGTCCTTCGTCGCTTGTGCGGTTTCGACCTTCTTGATCAGGTGGGCGTCACAGAACGGCCCTTTTTTCAATGAACGTGTCATGTGTTACCCCTTATTTCTTGCCACGGCGCGAGACGATCATCGAAGTCGTGCGCTTGTTGCGACGCGTCTTCTTGCCCTTGGTCTGCTGGCCCCATGGCGATACCGGGTGGCGGCCTGCTGCAGTACGGCCTTCACCACCACCGTGCGGGTGATCGATCGGGTTCATGACGACACCACGAACGGTCGGACGGACACCGCGCCAACGCATTGCACCGGCCTTGCCGATCTTGCGCAGGTTGTGCTCGCCGTTGCCGACTTCACCAACGGTTGCGCGGCACTCGATATGCACGCGACGGACCTCGCCGGAACGCAGACGAACCTGCGCATACGTACCTTCGCGGGCCATCAGGACTACGCCTGCGCCTGCAGTACGCGCCATCTGGGCGCCCTTGCCAGGCAGCATTTCGACGCAGTGCATCGTGGTGCCGACAGGGATATTGCGAATCGGGAGGCAGTTGCCGGACTTGATCGGGGCTTCCGCGCCGTTCATGAGCTGGTCGCCGACTGCAACACCCTTCGGAGCGATGATGTACTGACGCTCGCCATCTGCATAGCACAGCAGTGCAATATGCGCGCTGCGGTTCGGGTCGTACTCGATACGTTCGACCTTGGCCGTGATGCCGTCCTTGTTGCGACGGAAATCAATTACGCGATAGTGATGCTTGTGACCACCGCCGATATGGCGAGTGGTGATATGACCGTTGTTGTTACGGCCTGCTGTCTTGGACTTCTTTTCGACGAGCGCTGCGAACGGACGGCCTTTGTACAGGTCGGGATTGACGACCTTGACCATGCCGCGACGACCAGCGGACGTCGGTTTCATTTTCACGAGTGCCATTATTTAGCCTCCTCGGTGAAGTTGATTTCCTGGCCCGGCTTCAGGCTGACGTATGCTTGACGCACGTGGTTGCGGCGACCGGTGAAACGGCCCGAGCGCTTTTGCTTGCCCTGGCGGTTCAACACCTGAACCGATTCCACTTGCACCTTGAACAGCAACTCGACAGCGGCTTTGATTTCCAGCTTGGTTGCGTCCGGCATTACGCGGAAAACGACTTGTTCATTTTTCTCTGCGACGAAAGTTGCCTTCTCCGAAATGACCGGAGCGAGCAGCACTTTCATCAAACGCTCTTCGCTATGCTTTACAGTCGCGTTCATGCCAGCATCTCCTCAATCTTTGCCAATGCCGGCTTGGTGATCAGCACTTTCTTATAGAACACCAGCGATACGGGATCGGCATGACGCGGCTCGACAACCAGCACGTTCGGCAGGTTGCGCGAAGCGAGCAGAAGGTTTTCGTCGAGGTTGTCAGTAATGACGAGCACGGATTCGAGACCCATGCCTTTCAGTTTTTGCGCGAGCAGCTTGGTCTTGGGCGCATCGACCGACAGATTCTCGATCACGGACAGACGGTCTTCACGAGCCAGTTGCGAGAGGATCGAGCAGAGACCTGCGCGATACATCTTCTTGTTGACCTTGTGAGTGAAGTTCTCATCCGGAGAGTTCGGGAAAATGCGACCACCGCCGCGCCACAGAGGCGAAGACGACATACCGGCACGAGCACGACCCGTACCTTTTTGACGCCAGGGCTTCTTGGTTGTGTGACTGACTTCTTCACGGTCTTTCTGCTTGCGGTTACCGCTGCGTGCGTTGGCCTGGTAAGCGACGACGACCTGGTGAATCAGCGCTTCGTTATAGTCACGACCGAAAATGGTGTCCGGCGCTGCAACGTTCGATGCAGCCTGACCCTGGTCGTTCAGGAGCTTGAGTTCCATCGATTAGGCTCCCTTCTTAGCTTTGACTTTGACAGCGGGAACAACGATCACTTGACCGTTCTTCGCGCCCGGCACGGCGCCCTTGACGAGCAGCAGCTGGCGCTCGGTATCCACGCGCGCGATTTCGAGGTTCTGCACGGTGGTGGTGACATCACCGAGGTGACCTGTCATGCGCTTGCCCGGGAAAACGCGACCCGGATCCTGCGCCATACCGATAGAGCCCGGCACGTTGTGCGAACGGGAGTTACCGTGAGTTGCGCGACCGGAAGCGAAGTTGTAACGCTTGATGGTACCTGCATAGCCCTTACCGATCGAGACGCCCTGCACGTCGACTTTCTGACCGGCTTCGAACAGGCTGACGGCGATGGTATCGCCAGTCTTCAGTTCGGCAGCTTTGTCAGCATCGATGCGGAATTCCTTGAGAACGGTACCGGCTTCAACGCCTGCTTTTGCGAGGTGACCCGCTGCAGCCTTATTGACGCGCGATGCGCGGCGCTGACCATATGCGACCTGAACAGCGTAATAGCCGTCGGTCTCAGGTGTTTTGATTTGAGTAACGCGATTGTTCGACACATCGAGCACGGTGACGGGAATCGTGTCGCCATCGTCCGTAAAGATGCGCATCATGCCGACCTTACGACCGACAAGACCCAAGCGCTTACCCTCAACCTTGCCTTCAACAAGATTTTGGCTCATTGTTTTCTCCATTCCCGCCTGCGATTGGGCGGGGCTGATGTTTGTACAACTAAAACGTATCGGCACGGAAGACCCGTGCCGATACCGAAGCCGAGCATTATAACCCGCGTTTTTTCAAGTCACAACCCACATTTCAAGAAATTGTGGTATGTGCGGGGCTACAACGCGTCGCGACACTGTTATTGCAATTTGATTTCGACGTCGACACCGGCTGGCAGGTCGAGCTTCATCAGTGCGTCGACTGTCTTGTCTGTCGGATCGACGATATCCATCAGGCGCTGGTGCGTGCGGATTTCGAACTGGTCGCGCGAGGTCTTGTTGACGTGCGGCGAACGCAGGATGTCGAAACGCTGGATGCGTGTGGGCAGAGGGACCGGACCCTTGACGACGGCGCCGGTGCGCTTGGCTGTGTCAACGATCTCGAGCGCGGACTGGTCGATCAGGCGATAGTCGAATGCCTTGAGGCGGATACGGATTTTTTGGTTTTGCATGGTGATTCCTTAAAAAGAGCGAACCGCGGGCGAGTGACACCCGCGGCAATTTTTGTCAAAGAGCGGTGATAAATCCGGCGTGCCGAATATTACCTGAAATTACTCGATGATTTTGGCAACGACGCCGGCGCCGACGGTACGGCCGCCTTCGCGGATCGCGAAGCGCAGACCCTCTTC